>NZ_LZKF01000167.1:0-17825 GCF_001672665.1 Mycobacterium sp. E2238
CGTCGTGCATCGCTGTACGAAACCACCGCACCGCGAGCAGTACTCGGATCCGGAGAAGCCGATCCTGCGCGTCGGCGGGCGCGCCGGTGAACGCCGGGCGGTCGATGAACGCGGGGCCCAGCAGCAAGACGAGCTCGTCGGGATTGGCCGTCAGGAGCCGAGCCGGCCCGACACCGTCGAGCTCGCCCGGAACATCAACGTGTGGAAGCCATTTCAGCCACGACCAGTCGGGCCCCTCCAGGTCGCGGGCGACCAGCGCCACCCCCAGCACCGTCGGGTCGTGCCACGTCACCGCCTGGGCGATCCAGGCGCGCATCGCCGCCCGCGCGTCCTCCGCCTCACCCAGGACCGTGATCCGCGAGACCTTCGTCAGGTCGATTCCGGTCGGCACGTCCCGCACGATGCGGTGGGTGTCCAGCAGGCTGCGTAATGCGCTGTGCGACACCGGTTCCAGGTCGATCTCGTCCGCGGTGTCGTTCACCCGCAGCGCGGTGCTCAGTGGTACCTGGTGGCGGCCGGCCCGCAACACCAGGAAGTCCGGGTCGTGCGGGTCACGCTCCCACTGCCGGCGCGAACCCGGCACGCTCGCCAAGGCCCTCGGCTCGGGGTGCGACCACTCGGCCGCCGCCCGCTGCTGGGCGGCGTGGGTGCGGATGTTGTCGCGGACCACCGACAGGTAGCGCAGGTAGTCGGCGCGTTCCGCGTCGACCTCCTCGGTGCGCGTCTTGTTGTCGTTGCCGCGATACATCGCAGTGGCCGCGAGCAGCAACACGAACGGGAAGAACAGCGTCTGCGGAGAGATCAGCCGCATCCCGGTGGCGAACAGGGCGACAACCATGCCCACGATCAGGATCACCAGCACATAGGGCATCGCCCGGCGCAGGAACGACGGCGGGATCACCCGCGGCAGCTCGGGGGGCGCCTCGATGTTGATGGTGCCCTTGCGGGTGACCGGGGGCGCCAGCCGGCGGCGGGCTTCGAAGATGAGTCGGCTCATCGGGGCGCTCCCTCTGCTGATGCCACGCGGCCGGGCTTGCTGTCTGGTGCCAGCCCGTCGTGCGCCAGCAGCGCGTCGGCGCGCGACAGCGCCGGGCCGCTGGCGAACAGTGACAGCACCGACCATGGGACGGGCACCGCCGGCTCGCTCAGCCCAAGTGCCTCAACCGTTTTGCCACGCCCGGCGGCCGAGTTCTCCGCCTCGTTGTCGATGCCGTAGCGAACGCCGGTGTCGGACACCCAGAACAACGATCCAGTGCCGGGCGCGCCCGCGCCGCCGGTGACGGTCTGGGCGAAGTAGCCGGTGCCGGGCGCCAGGGCGACGCGGGTGGCGGTTGCCGCTGAGGCGCCGACCAGGTCGACGGTGCGGATCGATTCGGGCACCGGCAGCGCGGAGCCGGACAGCAGGCTCAGCGAGCTGGTGGCGGCACCGGCCGGCTTGCTCCAGTAGGCGCACGTGACGGGATCCTTGGCCGCGTCGACGAGGCTGACCTGCTGGTCGGGGTAGCGCGCGGTGTCCAGCATCCGAGACACCGGCAGCTTGGCCACCGCATCGGCACCCAGCCGCGGCGGTTGGTCCAGGCCGTAGGAGTTGGTGTTGCGCAGGATCGCCGCGAGTACCGGGGAGATGGGCTGCAGGCCGTCCGGCAGCACCGCGTAGTAGCGCGCCGCGCCCGACGAATTCTGGTCCAGCGCATAGGACACCACGACCGCTCCGATCGGCGCGGGCACGCTGAAGCCGGCCGGCGCACCCGCGTTCGGGATGCTCGGTGCCGCCAGGGGCGGCGCCTCGGGGATCGCGTTGAACAGCCCCAGCGCGATGGGCCGAGGCGCGGGCACGTCGGAGTTGTTCACGCCCAAGCCAAGTGCGTTGGTGACCGCGTGGTCGGCCAGGTTGATCTGGCTGCGCCTGCCGTCCCAGAGCAGCCAGGTGCTGTTGCCGCTGTCGACCAGGATCGCCTGTTTGGCATCGAGTTTGGCCGCCCGCGCGCCGCCGCTGTCGGGGCGACCCGCGATCACAGTGACACCGGTGCTGTGCACGGCGTGCGCCGTGCCGCCGATGCCGTCGCACACCGTCCAGTTGGCGTCGCGCGTGGTGTCTTGCACCATGCGTTCCGGCGCGCCGGGAATGCCGATCAGGTTGCCGCGCGGAAACCGGTCCAGTTCAGTGCTTTTCACCATCGCGGGATTCACCGGCTTGCCCACGATCAGGCGGGCCGACGTCAGGTTGAGCACCGGGTGCAGCTGGTCGCCCACCCGCACGTACAGGGCGGCGGTCGATCGATCGGCGAGCACGGCGTTGGTCCCCGCGGTCCCGTTGGGCCGAATCAGCGAGAACACGAAGCAGCCCGCCAGGCCGGTGGCGAGCAGGACGACGCCCATCAGCACCGCGCGCGACTGGGTGCGCAGCGGGTCGACGAGCATCCTGGTGTCGTGCAGGGCGATGCCGGAAGCGATGCGCCGCATCACGAAGCGCCAGCCGGTGACCTGGTGGCGGGTGACGAACCCGCGGCGATACTCGACCTTGTCGGGATTGTCGTTGACCGGGGTTCGCGAGGCGAACGAACGCCGTTCGTCGGCTTCAGGATTCGTCATGCCGGCACCGACAGCCCGAGGCCACGCAACAACGGCTCCACCGAGTTCTCGACGTCTCGGTCGGTTATCGTCATCAGCTCCTCGTCACTGAATTCTCCCGTCCCGGCGTGATCCGAATGGTCGAGCCGGAATTCTCGTTCTTCCTCGGAGCGTTCGACGATGTTGCGGACGAATCGACCGTTACCCGCGATGTCCAGGTTGCGCCGCGAGATTCCGTTGGCGTCCGGCGTCGACTCGGTGGCCAGCCTGGTGAACAACGCCTCCATGTGGTCGAGCGCGGCCTGTTCGAAGACGCTGTCGCGCTGTTCGGCCATCTTGGTCGCGATCTCGACGAGCTCCGACGGTGCGTAGGAAGGGAAGTCGATGTTGCGGGTGAACCGGGAACGCAAGCCCTCGTTGGTGTCCAGGAACTTGTCCAGGTCGGCCCGGTATCCGGCGATGATGACCACCAGCCGGTCGCGGTCGTTCTCCATCCGCGCCAGCAGGGTATCGATGGCCACCAGCCCGAAGTCGTTCTTGGCGCCCGTGGCCACCAGCGCGTAGGCCTCATCGAGGAAGAGCACCCCGTCCAGCGCGCTGTCGATGATCGCGTTGGTCTTGGCCTCGGTCTCACCGATGTGCTGGCCGATCAGGTCGGCCCGGTGCACCTCTCGGATGTTCTCGCGCTTCAGAAGCCCAAGGCCGCAATAGATCTTGGCGACGACACGCGCGATGGTGGTCTTACCGGTGCCGGGCGGCCCGGCGAAGACGAGATGGTGGGCGCGCTGCGCGACGGCTAGCCCACGCTGCTTGCGCACGAGTTCCATGGCGACCGAGCTCTTCAGCCGGGACACCTGGTTCTTGACCTCGTCCAGGCCGATGAATTCGGCGAGCTGGAGCTCGGCCTCGTGCAGCAACACGGACTTGCGCTCGTGGGCGGCCGGGTCGACGAAGTCCTCCGCGCTGGGCTCGGTTTCCGGGTCCCAGGGGTCGGTGCGCGCCTCGATCCGGGCCGCGGTGGTGGTCACGATCCCAAAGCTGGTGTCGGACAGGGCCTGTTCGACCTGGTCGTTTTCCGGGTGGGCCGCATACAGGTCCTGCAGCACTTCGCTCGCCGACTCCTCGTCGACGTGCGCGCGCAGCACGAGCGCCTTGGCGAGCGTCCCGTCGACCGCCGCCACCGAGACGGGACCGTCGGGCTCCTCGAGGTACGACAGCGCCGGCGCGAACATGCCCAGCCGCGCCAGCGCGGTGCCCAGGGCGATCTTGGCCGCGTGGGAGAAGGCCTCGTCGAGGTCGGCGTCGTTGACGACCGGCGTCAGCAACTTGACCACGTCCGACCACCGCTCGGCGCGGTAGTGGATGACGACGGCAACCCATCGGGCTTCGCGCCAGTTGGGGCGCCGCGCGGTCAGGCCGGTGACGATCTGGTCGGCCTCGGCGAACCGTCCGGCCGTGGCCAGGGCCGCCGCGTAAGCGAGGTGGAAGTCGTCGGAGGTGGCGGCGCGGAACTGCAGATACAGTCCGGTGTCGTAGCGGAACCCGAGCGCCCCGGGCGTCAGGTCCACCTTGCGCTGCAACGTACCGGCGGTGATCGCAGTCTGCGACACCGCCTCCAGCACCCGCAGGGACACATCGCCGGCGGCCGCCAGCCCGGTCCAGGCGTCGCACTGGTCGTGGGCGATGCGGGTCAGCGCGGTGAAGCCGGAACGCGCGGCTGCGAGGTCGGCCGGGCGCTGGCGTTGGTACACGGAGATGCCGAGGGCGCGGCAGCAGGTGGCGAACCGGCTCACGACGTCGCCGTCCACCCTGACGTCCGCTCGAGAATTGACGGGTTGAGCCGCCAGCACGCCGGTGTCACCGAGTTCCACGGCCACGTCTTTCCATTTGTGTAGCCTCCCCTAACTTGACCCGCCTGAAGTTAGCATTGCATAAGCTAAGTGTCGAGGCACGAGCGCCCGTCCGACTCACCACTCCACTCCCCGTTCGATGCCGCTAATGAGGGTGCTCACCAGCAGAATCGGCCGCAATTACGGTTGATCTGCCGCCGCTGCAGGTTGGCAGGCCGTTGTCAGCGCCTTCTAGGCGGCCGAGCTTATCGAAAATCATTTTCATTATCAATCTTTGGGGGTCCCCCGCCGCGCCGGTCGCCGGACAAGCCAGTAGTCGTACGCCACCCCTGAAAAGTTCCGGCCTGGAGCGGGCGCCCCGCTAATCCGGCTCCCAAGAGCCCGGCAGCATGGGCAGTGTCGGGCCGCCGCCGAACCCGTCGCCGTCCAGCGTCGCCAGGCCCGTCGCGTCGGCGCCGCCCTTGCGCGCCGTCCCGGCGAAACCCAGCGGCCCGGCGCCGCGCTCCGATGCGACGGACGACCACGCGTCGTCGAGCGGATCCTCCGCTGCGTCGCCATCCGGCTCCAGGTCCACGAACTCGTAGCCGCGGTAGCGGTCTTTCATCGCCGCCCGGCGCCGCCGCCTAGCCCGCTGGGCTTCCCGCGCCGATGCCGATGCCGCAGCGGCGGCCGCGACCGCATCGGGCTCCGGCGCCTTGCGTTGCGCACCGGCGGTGGCCCCCGAGCCGAAACCCGCGGTCGGCCCGCCGACCAGGTAGGGGAAGGCGGCTCCCTCTCCGCCGGTGGCCGGTGGCGGCGAGGGAGCTGCGGTTGCCGGGGCCGGGGCCGGCGCGGGTGATGGCGCCGCCGACGTCGGGGGAGAAGACGGCGCCGGCGCCGTGGCCGGGGCGGCGCTCGCAACGACCGGAGCGCCGCTGCCGACGGGCGCAATAGGTGCAGGGGCCACCGGTACCGGCCCGGCGACGGGAGCAGGGGCCGGTTGGATTCCGGCCATCAGACTCAAACCTGCTATCCCCCCCGCAAGTCCACCCGGCACGATGAACGGAACGGCGGCAAGCTGTGGGAACGCCTGAAGGGCCTCGCCCACGTGGGTGAACTCGTCGGCGATTAGTCCGGCCGGCCCGAAAATGTCTTGTATCAAATCCTCGATTGCGTCGGCCGGGTCCGTGGGAAACTCCGCCAAATCTCTTGCGATGGTCTGGAAAATCTCGGTGAATCGGTTGATCCACCAGCTCAGCTGGTATGGGTTACCGCCGTCGTTGTCGACGATTCCGTCGTCGTCACTGTCTTGGCCGCCGTTGGTGGCCTGCACGATCTGTGGCGCGGGCCCGGTCTGCGGCGCCGACGCCACCGCGGCGGTCGAGACCGCTTGGTATGTGGACATCGTGGTGGCCGCCTGTACCCACATCCGCGCGTAGTCCGCCTCGTTGACCGCGATCGGAATGGTGTTGACGCCGAAGAAGTTCGTCGCCACCAAGGCGCCGTGGATCGTGTGGTTGGCGGCCAGTTCCGGCAGCGTCGGCATGGCGGCCAGCGCCGCCGTGTAGGCCGTGGCCGCGATCTCGTGCCGGGCGGCGGCCGCCGCGCTGTCGGTGCTGGCCTGCATCAGCCAGGCCAGGTAGGGCGCATGGGCGGCCGCGTACTGCTCGGCGGTGGGCCCCTCCCAGGCGCCGGCCTGCGTCGCGGCCAGGGTCGCGGACAGCTCGTCCGCCGCCGACGCGTAGGTCGTGCTCAGCGAACCCCACGCCGCCGAGGCGGCCAGCAGGCCCGCCGGGCCGGGACCGCTGCTCAGCTGAGCCGAATGGACCTCCGGCGGGGAAGCCATCCAGACCGGCGCGGTCATCCTCGGCTACCAGCCGAGCCGTCGATCAATGCGCGTAGCGGCATGCCAGGACTCCTCGCCGGGCTGAGAGCGACGCCGTCCGGGCTGTTGGGCGACGCACGGATGAGCCCGGTAGTAGTCGGGGAGCGGCGCGCAAAAGTTCCGGCGGGCGCTCAACTCATGGAAAAGTCATTGAAAGCCCGGCGGCTCCCGTCCCCCGGCGCTCAGCCCTTGACGGCGCTCATCAGGGTGTTACGCGAGACCATCGACCCGGCATCCGAGTCGGGTCCGGGCACCGGCCGGCCGTTTTCCCGAAGGAAGTCGGCCAGCGGGGTGCCGACCGCGCTCCAGCCCCGGTCGCCGAACCATTCGGTGGCGGGCGCGATCCGCTCGTTGTAGACGAGCTGATAGAAGGGCCGCTCCGCGCCGGCGGCCATCGCGGCCCGTTCTTCCTCGCGTTTGGCCTCGAACTCGTCCTGGTCGAGCGGGGCACCGTCCTCGACGGCGACGTGGCTGCCCGCGGCGGCCAGGTCGTCGATGCCGGTGAACAGCTGCTCCTCCGCGGCGGCCGGGAGGTAGATGAGCAGGCCTTCGGCGATCCATGCCGACGGCTTGGCGGGATCAAAACCGCTGTCGCGCAGCGCTCGCGCCCAGTCATCCCGTAGGTCCACCGCGATCTCGCGGCGCTCGGCCTTCGGTTGCGCGCCGTGGTCCGCGAGCACCTGACGTTTGAAGTCGAGGACCTGCGGCTGGTCCAGCTCGAAGATCGTCGTTCCGGCCGGCCAGTCCAGGCGGTAGGCCCGCGAGTCCAGGCCCGCCGCCAGGATGACCACCTGACGCACGCCCGCGGCGGCGGCGCGGCGGAAGTATTCGTCGAAGTATTTGGTGCGGGCGCCCTGGAAGTCGACGAAGTGCGCGCCCCAGTCCGGGGTCTTCAGCTGGTGGTCAGGGAGCTTGCCGTCCAGGACGTCGGCGGCCCACCCGCCCACGGCGCGGCAGAAGACCTCCGCGTAGGGATCGACGGCCAGCGGATCCGGCTTCTGCGCCTCCAGCGCTCGCGCGGTCGCCACGAATAACGCCGTCGAACCGACACTTGTTGTGATGTCCCAGGTATCGCCTTCGCTACGCATGAATTCGACATTACCGGCGCCCGGCGGCGGGCGGCCGTGCCGCTTGGTGGCAGCGTCGACGATCGCCGCTGGGGAGGCTTCCCCCGGACCTATCCTGGTTAGGCAGTTGCGCCACCCACCGGAGGGAACATTGTGAAGTTGGCCGAGGCGTTGTCACTGCGGGCCGATGCGTTGCGCCGCATTGAGCAGTTGCGCACACGCATTGTGAGCAATGCCCGCTATCAGGAGGGCGAAGAACCCGCCGAGGATGCGGCAGCACTGCTCACTGAAGTCGAGGGCGTGCTCGTCGAGTACGAAGCCTTGATCCGGCGAATCAATCGCACGAATGCGGCGACAACGATCGGCACGGACGGCACGCTGACCGATGCGTTGGCCCGCCGGGACGCGCTGCGCTGGCGCCACCACGTTCTCAAGAGCGCAGCGGACGCGGCCGCCGGGATCAACCAGCAGGGTTATTCTCGACAATTGCGTTCTGAGCTAAAGATGTTGTCCGCCTTGACCGTTGCCGATGTGCGTGCTCAAGCCGATCAGGTCGCTCGTGAGCTTCGTGAGCTCGACGTGCGGATCCAGCGATCGAACTGGGAGGTAGACCTGTTGGAGTAATGAACCCGGGTGTAGCAGGTAGGCGTCGCGGAGGCGCGCACGAGCCCTGGCCGGCGGGTCAAGTCCGGCCTCTCCTGGCGCACGGAGGGCAGTGCAGAGGGTTCGACTCCCTCCTCACACCGCAGCCCCGCATTGCGCACAGGTGACAGGGCACAGCTCACAGCACATCACCGCGTGTGGATCCGTGACGGCGAGGGTGGGCACGGGGCATACACCCAGCGGTTCGAACGCGGACGTTGGCCGCGGTCTGCATCGTCAGCGGATTTGGTTGCCGAGCTTGGTGACCAGCGCGGTGTTGAGGTAGCTGGTGGCCGCGGGGCCGCCGGCGTTGAGCGCGGCGATGGTGGCGGGGTCGTCGACGATCACGAGGGTGCCGCCGAAACTGCCGTATCTGGCGGGCAGGCCGGCGTATCCCCCGCCGCCGGCAGCGGGGTCGGTGCGCAGCAAGAGCATGACGTCGCTGCGTTGAGCGGCATAGGCGACGTCGTTGATGTCGAACGGGACTTGTGCCGGGCCACCTGGGCTGCGCTTGTACTGAGTGTTGTAGGTGAAGCCGATGCTTTCCAGGTAGCCGCTCGGCGGCGATGGGGTCGCGGCGGCGGTCGTGGCGGTGCCGGTGTAGTTGACCACGACGATGGATTTGCCGGAAAAGGCCCGATGCTCGGAACGGATCGTGTTCTGCTCGGATTGCGTCTTGTCGAGCAAGTCTTTGGCTGCCTCGGTGCGACCGAGGGCGGTGGCGATCCAGTTCAGCTGCGTCTGCCAGGTCCAGCCTTCGGGGTTGTCGGCAGGTTGGGCGAGGGTGGGTGCGACGGCCGCCAAGGAGTTGTAGGTGGGCTGGTCGATATCGCCGGTGTCGATGATGAGGTCGGGTTTCGCCGCGGTGATGGCGCCGGTATCGGCCGCGGCGAACACCGGTGGCGATGAGTGGATCAACGGTTGTAACCAGGTCGGCACGGTCGCGTTGGCGGCGTTCATCAGGACGGGTTGGACACCAAGTGAAAGGACCGCGTCTGGATCGCCGGGGCCCAGTGCGGCGATAGCCACCGGCCGGTGCTGCAGTTTGATGGTGCCGAACTTCGTGTTGAGGGTCTGTGGCTGATAAGGACCCAAGCTACCGCCGGTGCGGCCGAACAGGTTAATTCCCAACACGATTGCCGCGACCAGCACGGCAACAAGGACTGTCGCGGCGACGACGAGGCGAGTGCGTTTGCGGCGCTTGGCTTTCCCTACAGAATCGGGCGGGCCGACTGGGGGCGGCGAGGGAGGAGCGCTTGAGAATTGCTGGTGCGCAGCGTAGTTCGGGTCCCACACCGGGCCGAAGGCCGCCGGGGTGGGCGGGACGGTCGGTGGATAGGTCACGGTGGGATTGGTCGGGTTGCTTGCTGGTGGCCCGGCGATCGGAGCCGGCGCGGAACTGTTGGTCAGCGCGGCGGCGGTGGCGACGGCCAGCGCGCCAGCGGTTTGGAAGCGCTGGTCGGGATCCTTGGCCAGCGCGCGGGCGATCACGTCGTCGATCGCGGGCGTCAGGGTGGGATTGATTTCGCTGGGGCGCGGCACGGGCCGCATCAGGTGTCCGGCCAACATCGCCGACAAGGAGTTGTCCTCGTAGGGCGTGCGGCTGGTCAGCAGCCGAAACAGAGCGCATCCCAGCGAATAGATGTCGCTGCGGTGGTCCGCCGGCCGGCCCTCGATGGTTTCCGGGGCCGCATACGCAGCGGTGCCGACCATGGAGCCCGTCGCGGTCAAACTTGTGGCGTCATCGAGGGCGCGGGCAATGCCGAAGTCTGCCAACAACACCCGTTCGTGGTCGGTGCCCGGCGCGGAGACCAAGAAGTTGCCAGGCTTGATGTCCCGGTGCAATACCCTCCGCGAGTGGGCGTAGTCGAGTGCGGCGGCGACGTCGGTGATGATGCGCACGATGCGGGTTCCGGTGAGGTTGGCGCGGTCCAAATCGTTGGCGGCGGTACCTTCGACGTACTCCATGGCAATCCACAGCTGTCCGTCGTCGGTTTCGCCGCGGTTGTACACCCGCACGATGTTGGGGTGGTTCAGCGTGGCGGCCAGGTCAGCCTCGCGGGTGAACCGGACTCTGAATTGGCGGTCCACAGACAGCTCGGCGGACAGGATCTTCAGAGCGTCGTTGCGGGGCAGCGTGGGGTGCCGGGCCAGATAGACCGTGCCCATGCCACCCGAGCCCAGCACGCCCTCGATGCGGTATCCGGCGATAACGGTTCCGACCGCAAGAGGCATTAGGGGCTCATTTCCCGGTCAGCAGGCGATATTGGGCGGCCATCATCTGATGCAGCGCGTTCTCTTGCTCGCTTTGCATCTCGTAGGCGTAGCGATCCGCGCGGGCCACGCACCAGTAGCCCAGCGTTTCGTTGAAGCATTTCGCCTTGGGCATACCGCTGATTCCGCCCACCTGTTGCGGCCCGGTCATATCGGCGACGATGCGCGCCGCCGCCCCGGCGTCGGGGGTTTGATAGACCCTGGTTTCGAGGACGTACGCGACCTGCTGCACATTGGCGGATTTGAATAAGGCTTGTAGGTGGACCGGGTCGCCGGCCTCCAAGAGCAGCGCTCCGTGCGCGTCATAGATGCCGTCGTTGATCGACTCGTTTTCTTGTCGGGGCGGCACGGTGCGTGACATCAGGCCGTCGGGATCCAACGGCAGGTGTGCTATCTGATCCGGCGGGGTCGGCCTGAAGCCGTCGATCAAGGGCTGCTGCAAATCCAGTGCGGTGGCGATCGATTGAGCCGCGACATCAGCCCTGTCGGCCGATGTCGCCGTTTGTGCGAGCACGTACTGGCCGTGGGCGGTCAGGGCGGTCACCGAAAACCGTGGACCGCCGGGTGCTGGGTATTGTGCGGTCCACTGGTAGGTCAGCGCGGCCGTCTCCGGGTGACGCGGGATTGAAAACGGTTGCGTGGGAATTGGTTTGGTTTCGAAGGGCATGGTCAAGGTTGCGCCTTTGGCGACCATGTCGGCGACCGCGGCTGTCGCATCGGCCGGGCTGCCCAGTTCCAATACGATGTTGAGCAGCCTTTTGTAGGCGCCTTTTTCGGTGTGGCGCGAGCCGGAAAACCCAGCCACCAGGTTGCGGCCGTTGAGGCCCTCACCCATTGGACTGCCCAGCAGGGCGTTGACCGCGTCGGTATCTTTGACCACGCCGGAATCGATTTGCGCGTAGTCGATCAGGTCGGCGTCAACCTCCCAGGGGCCCACCACCGCGCCGGCCAGGCGGCGCCCTTCGGCCCACCCGCCCCGCAGCGCGTCGCCGGCGACGCCCAGCGGCGGGCGCGGCGTGGTGGGAAAGTTCCCGGCATCGAGCAGGGTGAGGTCGACGCCGTCGGAACTGTCCGCCCCGGGTGCTTTCACAGCGGTCCCCGCAATGGTCGTACTGCAAGCCACCGTCGCCGCCGCGACCGCGGCGGCGAGGGCCCACAGGCGGAGGCGGCCCCTCATGGCGCTGTCAACATCAGATATTGGGCGGCGACGATCTGGTGCGCCTCGACCTCTTGCGCGGCAGTGGCTTTGAACGCGTAGCGGTCGGCAGTGGCGATGCATAAAAAGCGCACTGCGCTCAGCTCCGTGCTGTCGGGGCCGCGGTCGAAGCAACGCGCCGATGGCAGTCCATTGATGCCGGGGGCGGCGTGGTAGGCCAGGAAGGGCACGTCGATGCGGGCGAGCCCGTCGGCAGCCCGCTGGGCGCCGGTGGGATCGACCGCCTCGTAGACGGTGGTGCGGTCGGCGGCGACGTGACCGATGCCCGCGTCGCTGTACATCGCTCGCGTCGCCACGGGATCAGGCCGAAAATGCAGCGCGCCGTGCGGTGGATAGACCGCGGCCTGGTTGACGCTGGGATCGGTGGCCGGCACGGTGCGGGCCAGCAGTCCGGTCGGGTCGGCGGGCAGGGCGGCCAGCTGGTCTACCGGTGTGGCTTGGAAGTGGTCGGCCAGCGGGCCTTGCAGGTCCAGGGTCTTGGCAATCATGTCCGCGACCGCGTCCGCGCTCTCTTTAGAGCCGGCGAACTGGAAGAACACGTACGGGCCGTGAGCGGTGAACGCTTCGGCTTCGAAGCCTCCGGACAGCGGCGCCACGTTGGCAACTGTGTTGGGGTAGTGCGGGATTGACAACCGGGTGGCCGGGATGTCGCCCGGCCGGACGGTGGCCATGTCGGCGGCGGCCATGGCCGCGGCGGCGTCGGTGGCGTCCTGTGGGCTGGGGAAGCGGAACACCCCGTTGTCCAGGATCTTGGGTTTGTCAGTGGGCGGTTGACCGCGTGGAGGCGGCGGGGTGACACGCCCGCTGACGAAGCCGGCCACGAAGCGATGCGCGGCGGCGATCGCGGCGATCGAATCGCCGCGCACCAGCGCCGAGAGCCGCCCGGGCTCGGGAAGCGCAGTGGTGGGCGCGATTTCGGCGCTCAGTGGACTGATCAGCGTCCCGTCGACCTGCCAGGGTCCCGCCACCATGTCTGCCATCCGCTGGGCTTCGACGCGGCGGCCGGCTGCGTCGTCGGCAACGGTGCCCAGCGGTGGACGCGGTCGACGCGGGTAGTTACCGGGGTCGAGCAGCGCCACGTTGGCCGCCGCGGGCGCCGGGCCGCCGGACTTGACGGCGCTGCCGGTGACCACCGTCGAGCAGCCGGTGCCGAGGGCGATCACCGCGACCGCCGTGGCGATCAGCAACCGGGCCGATCCGTCGGGAGCGGTCGCGCGGCGCGTGCCCATCCCCCATCCCCTATCCCTCATTTCGGCGCCCGCTGCCGGCCACCTGTGGCGTCCCCGACCAGACCAGCAGAATGGTAGTTGCTACTACCAGCGCATCAGATCCGTTCACTGATTTTGCCTATCATTGCCCGGGCGCATCACTCGCGTTCTCACCCGGAGCGGGTGGTGACGCGCTCGGCCATTCTGGTGGCGATGGTGATCGCTTGATCGGTGCGGTTCGCACCGCAGCTGCGCACGTCGATGACGATGTTGTTGCGTGCGGTCAAAGCCCGTTGGCACTGCCAGCCCCCACCGCCTTCTTGGGTGTTGGTGATGCTGATCATGCCGTCATGATTGGTGGTGGTGCCCGCTATCCAGATGCTGCCGGAGTAGCCCCGTTCCGTGAGGTGCAGGGTGGCGCCATTGCATTTGGGCCAGGCCAGGGCTTGCTTGGCCGCGAAGTCGTTGGCCGCCTTGGCGGTGGCGAAGTAAATCGCGGCACTGTGATTGCGGTGCCGGGCGCCGTCGCGGTCCTGCAGGGACTGCGTTCGCACCCCTATCCAGCCGCTGTTGTCAAGCTCTGATTCCATTGCCGGAGCGTGGATCTCGCTGCATTCGGGGCGGTCGGTACTCACGCCGCTGTATGCGTAGTCGTCTTTGCCATTGTCGTCGGGCTGAGGCGCGATGTCTGTCGCACCCTCAATGCTGTTGATGGTCGCAACATCCAACATCAGCCCGGGCAGCGCCGACAACGGCACCGTCGGAGCCTGGGGTGCCGGGCCCGGGTCGATCGGCGGCGCGGAGGTGACGGGCGCGGGCATCACTGTCGAGCTCTCGTCGGGGCTGCTGGCGACGTTGATCATCAGACCCGCACACACCACGACGACCACGACTGCGGCCCCGATGGCGACCCGGGCCCAGGTGGGCTGGCCGCGTCGGGGCCCCGGGGTGGACGAGGGCCGGTAGCCGGGGTTTGGACCCCAGGTGGGCATTCCGGGCGGCGCGCCGGGCGCGCCCGCATACCCGAAGGGCCGGCGGGGCAAGACGGTGGTGACCTCGTCCCCGCGCCCGGCCACGACCGGCGCCGTCCGCGCAGGTCCGTAGGCGCCGCGCGGTACCGGCGGGGCGTTTCGCGGTGCAGGGTGTGTCGTGTTCGTCGGCGAGTGCGGGTGGTGGGGCATCGGGAGTCCTTCGGGGATGACGAGGTGGTGCTGCATGAACCGAATTGAAACACAGCGCTGCACCTGATGCAACGTTTCTAACCGTTGCGCTGCTGCGGTTTCGCTGCTAGCGTCTGCGTCATACCGGACGACTGGCAGGAGGACCCCGACATGAGGGCTGTTTCGCAGCAACACCAAGCTGGACCGATAAGCGGCACCCCCGATCGGGACAGCGCCCGACGTCGACCCCGCTTCGCGCCCGCCGTGCGCTGGGCAATCCTCGCCGCGGTCGCCTCAGCTCTGTCGCTGAGCGGATGCACCGCCACCACCACCGGGCACCCCGCGGCCGCCCCGGACCTCGGCCGCTGGCAACCGCCCGCGATCCTGCCCCAGCACCTCGCCGATCTGCTGTTGAAGGAAGACGACGTCAACGCGATCGCGCACACCACCGGCATGACGGTGCGTAAGCCGGTGACGCGAATGTGGCACGACGACGAGATGGTCTCCAACCCCGGCTGCCTGGACACCTACGCACCCGCCGAAGCGACCGCTTACCAAGGCAGCAACTGGACGGCGGTGCAAGGGCAGATACTCGATGACGCCACAGCCGTAGCGCGCGAGCATGCGCTGCTGCAGGTCCTGGTCGGCTTCCGTGACGCCGATTCAGCCCAGCAATTCTTCGGTAAGTCCAAGACAAGCTGGTCTGGCTGCGCCAACCGGTCCATCACCGTCACTCCGCCCGGTCACGCCCCAACCACCTGGGGTCTCGGCGAACTGCAGGCCACCGACACCTCGCTGGCCATTGTTCAAACCCAGCCCAGTGGCCGCGGTCCGATCTGCCAACGCGCCATCGGGCTGGTCAACAACGTCGTCATCGACACCCTGTGGTGCGGGTTCGACACCACCAGCCAAGCAAGCGACATCGTCGCTAAAACCAGCGCCGCGATCTCACAGGCCTGATCCGCCCCTCCCGACCGCCCTTAGCAAGAATTCGTGAAACCCCCACTTCCCCAACCTATTACGGAGTAGCCATGCCCCAGCCACAACCCCACTACCAGCAGCCCTACGGGTACGCTCAGTCCTATCCCCCGGCCGCGTGGCCTGTCCACGGACCCGCACACGCGCCGACGCACTGGGGGCCGCGCGCCGGCTACCCACCCCCGCGCCCCACCGGCAACCAACCGCTCTTCCGGGTACGGATCAGGAAACACACCGGCGCGATCATCCTGATGTTCAACCAGACCTATACCGTCACAGGAACTTTTGCCCAGTGCGAAGCGGCACTGCACGACGCTCTATTGCATAATCTGCTCGCCGGTTGGTGGAGTTTGGCCTCCGTCTTGGGCTGGAACTGGTTTGCCTTAATCGAAAACCACAATGCACGAAAGACTTTGCGACGCGAGGCCGCCCAAGCCTTCGGCGCCGCACGCCCGGCTCCCTGGACGCAATCCCCGGCGCCGCCCCCCGCGACACGCGGATAATCCGCGCGCCGGTCGCACTGCGGCGCGTCAACCGATCGAGAGCTGCGCGATGAGGTTTTCGATGGCCCGGGCGGCCTCGGGGGCGATGATGCGCTCCGATTCGGCATCTTCGAGGACGGACGCCGGCAGTCCCGCGCCATTAGCCGCCTCTTCCAGGCTCAGTTCCGCCCGGTGACGGGCGCCGTAGAGCCGCTGGCCCAAGGTGGCCGCCGGCGAGCGCGCCGCGCGCATCATCAGGTCGTTATAGCTGCGCCGCACACTGCTCAACGCCAGGATGACCGCTGGGCTGCCTTTGGCGTTGCGGGCAGCGCTCGATGCCAGCCTCTCGAGCTTGCGCAGATCGGCCAGGATATTGGTGGCCCTGGGGGTGAAATCGGGATCGGTCGGCTCGGGCAATCCTGAGACGGCGGTGATGAGGGTGTGCATGGCCAGTTCCACCGTCTCGGCCATCAGCGGCGCCTGAATCGAGTCGGCCAATACCTCGGTGGCCTCGTCGCGGCGAGCCCCCACGGGTGCCCCGGCTCCGCCGGCGCCGCCGCTGGGCACCGGAACCGCCCCGCGCCGGATGCGCGTGATGTGGCCCGTCGGCCATTCCAGCACCTTCTCCAGCCGCTCCAGCGTCGAGCGACGCGGCCAGCTGCGGCCCTTCTCGAAGTTGATGAGAGCGCCCGCGTTGATGATTCCGTCGCGGTCCAAGCTGCGCTGGGAGATGCCCAGCTGCTGGCGGCGCTCGGCGACCGCGCTGCCGGCGCGTACAACGCCGGGGTCGCTTTGGCCGTCCCACCACTGTTCGTCCTCGGCTTCGAACGGGCGCACCACCTGGGTCGGCTCCTCGCGCGTCACTTCCGACGGGCGCTGCGGGATCAGGGTCACAGCTGCCCCGTCAGGCGCCCCCAGACAGATGGTGGTGACGCCGGTGATCAACACCGAATTGCGGCGGATTCCGTCGACGAACATCCCATTGCCACTGGTGTCGAAGGCCTGCCAGTCGTTGCCGTGCGGTTCGAGCCGGACGTGCCACCCCGCGACCCTCTCGTCGTCTACCTGAACCGCGGCCCCGGCGTCCCTACCGATGACGGCGACGCCGGCCCCGGGGTACAGCGTGTGCGTCGCATGCCCGACTCGCACGGTCAGCGCGGTCGTCGGTTGGCCGGACGTCAATTGTCGCTCCTCGCTCCCGTGTGGCTCACCGCTGCGGTAGGACCCAATGCATTGCTGATGATGCTACATCTGCTTTGTGTGCACTCGGCTGGAAGAAATGCCGCGGCCCGTCTCGTATGCGGCCTTCTTACAGCAATTCCGCGCAGCTCAGCGGGTCCGGTTCCAGCGGCGATGGATGGCCGACCTCGCCGCCGGCTCGCCTGTGCCGGTGGCGACCAAGATGCGTTCGGTCACTGGCGCACCGTTTATAACCGTTGCGATCCGCTACTGCTTCGGTTAAAGTTCAAGCATCAGCCGACGCCACACCAAGCTTTGGGAGATGAGGTATCCGATGCAGCGACAGCCGCCCCCGGCGCCACGGCAATGCCCCCAGCGACCCGCCGGCATGCCGCCCGTCCCCCCTGGGCGCTTCGTCGATCCGCCCACCGTGCCTCTGCCCCGCCCACACCCCATTCCCATAAGGACCCCGCACGGGCCATTCCCCTACCCGCATCACCAACGGCCCGCTGGTGGGGGCTTCTGGCCGCCGGCGACGCCCGCTCCACGCGGCGGACGTCGGTCGCTCTACCTGGGCTCAGCGATCATGGTCGGCGCGGTGGCCGTGCTCGTCGCGGGGTTCTGGGCTCCGGGCTTTTTCGTCACCAAACAGCTCGACGTCACCGCCGTGCAGGCCGGCGTCGCGCACGTCTTGTCCGACCCAGCGGGTTACGGGGCCAAAAACGTCAGCGACGTCACCTGCAACGACGGACAAAATCCGACCGTCACCAAGGGTGGCTCCTTCACCTGCCAGGCCACCATCGACCATCTCAAACACCAGTTCCTGGTCACCTTCACCGACGACACGGGCGGCTACGAAGTCAGCGCCCCGAAGGGGACGAAGGTCTGAGATGCGAAGGGCGGCAACCCGACCGGTTGGGCATTTCGGCGCACCGCCCTACCGCGTGTCGCCGCGAGCATCGGCTTCCCAGGTGCCGGGAACCATGGGAACCGTTGGGCCGCCACCGAACTCGTCACCGGCAAGCGTGGCCAAACCCGCCGCCTCGCCGCTCGCCGCCCGGTGCGCCGTCCCGGCAAAGCCGAGCGTCCCGGCGCCGCGGTCCGATGCGACCGAGGGGGTGCCCCAATCCGGGTCGACGTCGACGTTCATGTCCGCGAACTCGTCCCCGTAGTCGCGCTGGGCCGCCCGTCTACGCCGGCGCGCCCTGGCCTGTCCCCGCGCCGCGGCGGCCGCCGCGGCGGCGGCGCTATCGGGTTCCGGCGCTTTCCTTTTGGCGCTCGAGCCGGCCCCGGCCCCCATCCCCGAGCCGGACCCGAGGCCCGGCGGAGCGACC
>NZ_LZKF01000168.1:0-33660 GCF_001672665.1 Mycobacterium sp. E2238
TTGCGGCGGCGATGCTGGGGCTGCGGGCGGCCTCCGGCTCGTTCTTCGGATTGGTCTTCTGGATCGCGCTGGCCGGGGGCGCCGGCAATGGCGCGACGCTGGGCGCGGGCGGGGCCTGGCGGTTCTCGATGCCGGTCAGCGTGTAGGCCACGCCACCGATCGCCGTCATGGCGACCAGGGCGGACATCCCGATGATCAGCTGCGACAGCCGAAGGCGGCGCCAGGGCCGGTCCGGGGGCGGGTCGATCACGTTCAGGCGCATCGACCAGCCGGACGGGCCGTCTTCGTCGTAGGTTTCGCCGCCGAACCGCACCCGCACGTCGCCGGGGTATTCCGTCTGCGACCACGCCAATTCGCGATCGGTCAGCGCCTCGTCGTCGACTCAGGCGCCCACCACGACAGCCATGACGACGCCCCCGCCGCCGTCGACCACGAGCGAAGCGCCGCCCCCGCCGTCGACCACCACGACCACCACGACCACGGTGCCCATGACCACCGAATGGATCCACGTTCCGCTGCTGCCGGTGCCGATTCCGATCCAGGTGCCGCAGACGCAGGCTCCCCAGACGCAGGCGCCGCAATACACGCCATATCCGCAGTATCCGCAGCAGTACCCGCAGTACCCGGGGAACTCCCAGAATCCGTTCCTGAGCCCGGGCTACTAGCCGCGCCCGTCGTCCCTGCTGAGCGCGCTCCATGAGCGCGTCCGTCCCCGCGCGGGTAGGTTTGGTGTCACCCGGTCGGGCGGGGTCTATCCGGCGGTGTCCTCATGGACCCCGGAGCAAATCAGCGGACTGTGGAGGCGTGACGTGGACATCGTGCTGGGGGTCTCGATGGCTCCCGAGACGGTCCGCCTGGTGGTCATCGAGGGCCAGAACGCCGACGGTGTGACCGTCGAACAGGACGAGTTCGAGGTTGCCGGCGGCGCAGGCTCGGTGACCGCCGGGGCGGTCGACCAAGTGCTTGCGGCGATCGACGGCACCCGGGAAGGTGCGCTCGCGGGCGGCTACCACTTGGTGTCGACCGGAGTGACGTGGACGGATCCCGCAGGGGTCGGCGCCCTGCGGGATGCGATGGGCCGCCACGGCATGGGCAACGTCATGCTGGTGTCGCCGCTGCTGGCCGCGGCCGCGCTGGCCCAGACGGTCGGGTCCGCCCTGGACTACGCACACATCGCAATGCTGTTCGTGGAGCCCGAGACCGCGACGCTGGCCGTCGTCGACGTCACCGACGGTTCCATCGTCGACCTGCACCGCCGGCAGCTGGCGGACGCCCGGCAAGAACCGCTCGCCGCCGAGTTGGCGACGATGCTGGCCGGTCTCAACTCGCGGGGGGCGCGGGCGGACGGCGCCTTCCTGGTGGGCTGCGGCACGGACACCACGGTCGGGCCGGGGGACGGCGGAGGCGGCGCGGGGGCGGGCGGCTGCGCCGCCGGCGGTGCGCTCGGCGGTGCGGCGGGCACCTGCTTGGCCGGGATGGCGACGCTGACCCGCGGGTTTGGTGGCTCGGTGGATCCCGGCCGATCGGAGGCCAGCGAAAACAGCACCACACCGGCCACCACGGCGGCGATCCCGGCCAGCGCGCTGCCGGCGAGGAACATGGGCCTGCGCCTGCGCGGGGGCACGTCGTCCTCGTCGGGGACGGCGCTGTAGGCCAGCGCGTCGGCGGTCGTGTTGCCCCATACGTCCAGGTACGTCGGGCCGATCGGTCGGGGACTCACTTCCCCGGTGCCCGGGTCGAGCGCGTATGCCAGGGCCGCCGTGGACGAGGCGAACAGCGGCGCGTTCGCCGACGCCAGCGCCGCTCCACGGGCCAGCGCCATCTCCGGCTCCTCCGGAGCGGTCACCACGAGCGGGGTCGCGGCCTCGAGCGCGGGCTTGATCCCCACGATGTCCGTGCCGCAGCCCACCAGGAAGGCGCCGTCCGCCCGCGCCCCCCGCGAGTTGAGACCGGCCAGCATCGTCGCCAACTCGGCGGCGAGCGGTTCTTGCCGGGCGTCCGCCAGCTGCCGGTCACGATGTACCTGCATTTCCCGTTCGTCACGGTGCCGATTCCCATCACCCCGCCGGCGCCGCCCCCGCCGCCGTAAGGGAATGGCGCACGACCGCGAGTGCGCGCACACTGGGCGGTGACGGCATGAGCGGCGAGGAGGTCGCGTGGGCGAATACGGTGCGTTCGGGTTTGACCCCGACGAGTTCGATCGAGTGATCCGAGAGGGCAGCGAGGGGCTGCGCGACATGTTCGAGCGGGTCAGCAAGTTTGTCGCGGCGCCGGGAGCCCGGACAGGGTGGTCGTCGCTCTTCGACGACCTGTCGCGGCGCCCCCGCCAGCAGCCCGAGACCACCGGCGAGGCCGGAGACGGTGTCTGGGCCATCTACACGGTGGACGCGAACGGCGGCGCGCACGTCGAACAGGTTTATGCCACGGAGCTCGACGCGCTGCGGGCCAACAAGAACAACGTCGACCCCAAGCGCAAGGTGCGGTTCCTGCCCTACGGCATCGCCGTCAGCGTCCTCGACGACGATTCCCCCGACGAGGAATCCGGCGAGCCTTCCTGAGGCTCAGCCCTGCTGGACGACGTTCGCGCTACCGGCGTTGCTGACTTTCGGCGCACCCGAGTGGTAGGTGACCTTGTTGTTGATGCCGGACGCTTGAATGCTGTCGACGGCGTCGACGGTGACCTGGTTCTGCATGCCCGACACGGTGAGGATCGCACAGTGGCCGGTGATCACCACGGTGTTCGATACCCCGCGGACGACGACGATGTTGTCGTTGCAGGCGATGGTCCGGTTCTCGCCGACCCCGGAGACACTGATCTCGTCGCCCGGCGCCGGCGCCGGTGACGTCGACGGCCTGGGCGTTTTGGTCCGAGTGGCCGACGGTGAGGTGCCGCCCGGGGAGATGCTGGTGATGGTCGGCGGCGAGCTGATGATCGAGCGCACACCGGACAGCTGGTGTGCCGCGAAGGCGGCGATGCCGCCGGCGAGAGCCAGCATGCCGACGACGATGACCGTGCCCAAAATCCACCACATGCGATTGCCCGAGGGACGTTGCGGCGGCGGGCCCGGGAACGGGCCGCCATAGCCCCACGCGGGCGGTGGCGGCGGAGGGCCAGCCGGTCCGGGCGAATAAGCCGGGCCGGCGGGCTGCGCGCTACCCGCTTCGGACGCCCGCGCCGCCTCGGCGAGCGGGCGCTCGAGTTCCCGGATCCGCTCCTCCGGGTCGTCGTTTGCTGCCATCGGTTGAATATGCCATTCCCGCGGCTGGTTTCGGGCGGTTCGGTAGTTTCTGCTTCGTGCCCGAGTTGCCGAACCGTCAGGTGTTGTTGCGTCGCCGCCCCACGGGGCTTGTTCAGCCCGGTGACACGGAGCTGGTCACCACCCCGGCACCCGAACCGGCGGAGGGGGAGGCGCTGCTGCGCACCACCTATGTGGGGATCGACGCAGCCGCCCGCACGTGGCTGGACGACCAGCCGAGCTACCTTCCGCCGGTGCAGCTGGGCGAGGTGATCCGCGCGGCCGGGATCGGCGAGGTGGTCGCGTCGCGCTGCGATGCCTACGCGGTCGGCGACGTCGTCACCACGCTGACCGGCTTCTCCGAGTACGCGATCATCCGCGACGACCTGTTCAGCACGCCCATCCCGGGCGAGGACGACCAGCTGGCGATCATGTCGGTCTACGGGCCCACCGGCGCCACCGCCTATTTCGGAATGACCGACATCGGTCGGCCCAAGGAAGGGGAAACGGTGGTGATCTCGGCGGCCGCGGGCGCCACGGGATCGGTGGCGGGCCAGATCGCCAAGATCGCCGGCGCCCGGGTGGTGGGCATCGCCGGCGGGCCGGAGAAGTGCCGGGCGGTGGTGGAGGACTTCGGGTTCGACGCGTGCATCGACTACAAGAACGACGACCTCGCGGCGGCACTCAAGCAACACTGCCCACGGCGCGTCGACGTCTACTTCGACAATGTGGGCGGGCCGATCCTCGACGCGGTGCTGGGCCGCTTGGCCCCGCGCGCCCGCGTCGTGCTGTGCGGCGTCATCTCCAGCTACCTCACCGGCGAGCACCCCGGGCCGGCCAACTACGTGAACCTGCTGTCCAAGACCGCCTTGATGCAGGGATTCAACGCCCTCGACCAGTGGGGCCGCTTCGACGAGGCGTTCGCCGCGCTTCGGCAGTGGGAGGCCGAGGGCCGGCTCAAGCACCGGGAAACCATCTTCGACGGCATCGAATCGTGCGTCGACGCCCTCAACGGCCTGTTCACCGGGGTCAACATCGGGAAGACGCTGGTCAAGCTCAGCGAACCGGCTTCCCGCTGAGCATCGCGCGTGGTTAGCACGGGAGAAACTGCGCGCCACGAGCCGGGTGTGCGCTGCGTGGCACCCCGGCGCGTGGTTTCATAACACCGTTTGCAAAGGTTGCTTCGGGGTATCGCGCTAGGTCGGAACACGGCTTTCACGATTGGTGGGTTGTAGATGGATCGTCGCAGCATGATGTTGATGTCGGGGCTCGGCATGCTGGGGGCTGCGATGCGCTTGCCCGGCGCCTGGGCCACCCCGTCGGCGCCCCAGGCGCCGCCGTCGGCCGGTCCCGGCGGGCCGTACATCTTCGCCGACGAGTTCGACGGGCCGGCGGGCTCGCCTCCCGATCCCGGCAAGTGGACGATCCAGACCTGGCAGGACGACGTCTTCCCGCCGGTCGAGGGCATCTACCGCGACGACCGCCAAAACGTGTTCCAGGACGGGCACTCCAACCTGGTCCTGTGCGCCACCCACGATCTGCTGAACAACACCTATTACAGCGGCAAGCTGCGCGGCAACTTCCGGAGCATGATCAATCAGACCTGGGAAGCGCGGATCAAGCTCGACTGCCTGTATCCCGGCCTGTGGCCCTCGTTCTGGGGTGTCAACGAGGACCCGCTGCCCGACGGCGAGGTGGACATCTTCGAGTGGTACGGCAACGGGCAGTGGGCCCCGGGCACCACCGTCCACGCGGCGTCCAACGGCAAGACCTGGGAGGGGAAGTCCATTCCCGGCCTGGTCGACGGCGGCTGGCACACCTGGCGGATGCATTGGGGCGAAGAGGGTTTCGAGTTCTCGCGGGACGGCGCCGAGTACTTCAAGGTCCCCAACAAGCCCATCCACGTCCACGGCGGCGCGCCCGACGACTTCCGGTGGCCGTTCAACATCCCCGGCTATTGGATGACGCCCATGTTCACCCTCGCCGTCGGCGGGGTCGGCGCCGGCGATCCGGCGGCGGGTACCTTCCCCGCGTCCATGCTGGTGGACTACATCCGCATCTGGTGATCACCGCGTCGCTTTGAACACCTGCACCAGGTTGAACTGCCAGCGCTCGACGAGCCGGAAGCCCAGATCGTGCGGCACCGCGAAGGCGGGGGTCGCCCCGTAGCGCGGACCGGGCGGCAGCGCCGGACCTTGATCGTGGGCGGGCATCGATTCGTCGGCCTGCGTGATGATCCAGACCACGCGGCAATGGCTGAGTGGCGCGGCGACGACCTCGGGGATCAGGTTGGTGTCGAAGACGTCGTTGCGGTCGGTCGCCCGCTGCCACAGCGTCAGGTCGATCAGCTTGCGATAGGCATCGGGGCGCGCCGCCATCAGGGGGCGCATCGGGGCGGGCATGAACGTCACGGTGTCGTTCACCAGCAGGCAATCGCCCGGCGCCGCCCGGCCCTCGATCAGATCCGCCACCTGGCTGTAGTCCATTCCGTACTTGGCATACGGGTTTCGCTGCGCCAACAGGTAATTCGGGGCGGCGGCGACGGCGAAAAGGGTGACGACGGCCGCCGTCAGCCACGGCCGGGTGGTCACCGCGGCGGCGCAGACACCGAGGATCAGCGCCATTCCCGGCGCGGTGAACGTCAGGTAGCGCGGCGTGTAGATCGAGTGCACCAGCGCCGAGTAGATCAGGATGGCCGCGGTCGGTAGGGCAAGCCATGCGACCGCGAGGGCCAGCAGCTGCCCATCGCCGCGCGCCGGCCGAGCGGACTTGCTGAGCCACAACGCAATAGCCCCCGCGATCACCAGCGCCGACAGCACGGCGAACGGGGGGCTGCGCTCGAAATACTGTTGCACCACGACGTCTTCGAGCGTCCGGCGACCGATCGGTGCGATCCAGCTGATTTGATGCGCCTGCCCGGCGACCGTCACCAGAAACGGGGCCATGGCGCAGATCCCGGCGGTCGCCGCGATCGCGAACCGCAGCAAAACCCTTCGCCCACAACGGGACACCACGACGAGCGTGAAGTGCGCCCCGACCAACAGTGCGAGGTAGACGTCGAGCGCAATCGACGAGACCAGGGCGAGGCCGTAGGCCGCCCACAGCCAACCGGAGTCGCGGCGCGCGGCGCGCACGAGCAACACCGTCAGCCACACCGCGGCCATCATCGACAGCGCGTAGGGGCGGGCCTCGATGCCCGCCCACGTCGTTCGCGGCAAGACGGCGCAGAAGGCACCCGAGGCCACCGCGACGGTGCGCGACGAAAACTGCTTGCCCAGCACCACGATTCCCGCGGCGGCGCCCCCGACGGCCAGCCCACTCGGCGCGCGCGACCAGAACTCGGTGGGCGGGAAAACCTGAAACCAGGCGTGCATGAGCAGGTAGTACAGGCCGTGCACGGCGTCGACATTGCCCAGCATCCGCCACAACTGGGCGAGGGAACGACTGTATGCGGCCGAGATCGTGGCGGCCTCGTCATACCAGAAAGACGGGCGGCCCGCGCCGCCCATGCTCACCGCGACGGCGAGCACCCCGACCAGCAGCGGGTCCAGCCCGGCCGACGGGCGGCGAAGCGGGTTCCGCACGTCGCTATGGTGCCAGAAGCAGATCCCCGGGCCCGTCGCCGGTCGGCTACCTTCGGGTCAGTTGAGCAGCCAGACGTGCCAGAACCCGTCGGAGCCCAGGCGGCAGTCCCAATGGGTGTACAGGTGGTCGTTGTGCGTGATCTCCACGTGCGGGGCGTCCGCCTCGCAGCCAGACTGGCTCGAGTAGTTGCCCTCGACCTCTACTTCGTCGGCACTGGCCACGCCCACCCCGGTGGTGAGCAGCCCGGCAAACGCCAATAGGCCAGCGGCGCAAGCCATCTTCATTTGGACCTCCCCTTGTTAGCTGAGCCGACTATATCGACCGGCCCGGGCGGGCGATCGAAAACGGGGAATCCGGCAAACCGCCATCATTCGAACGTATGATCGATCGATGGGGCAGTTCGCGTCCATCGGGTACAACGGGCAACCGGTCCGCAGCCCGTTCCGGGTGGTGCGTCCGCCGGTCACGGTCCTGGTGGACCTGACGGTGCTCTTCCCGCGTGAGCCACACCGCTCCGGGCGGTATCAGCCCAACGGGCTGCAACTGCACAAGGTCGTCGAGGGCCTGCTCAGCTGCTGGGGCCTCTGCGAGCAGGGTGACTGGTGGGGGCTGGTGACCTACCCGGTCGCCTACGGCTCCCAGCGCAAGACCGTGACGCACTGGGTGCCCGCCTGGACGTTGCGCCGAAAGCCGTTCTGAGGGCGGCGCTTACGCCGGATCCCTGCGGCCACGTCGGGCCAATGCGATGATGGCTGCCCGTGGAAGCAAGTTGGGGTTCGGTACTGACCAAGCTCATCGCGCTGGCGGCCGTCATCGCGCTCTCGCCGATCACGGTCGTTCCGGCGGTGCTGGTCTTGCACGCCCCCCGGCCGCGGCCGGCCAGTCTCGCCTTCCTCGCCGGATGGGTCCTGGGGCTGGCCGCCCTCACCGCGGTGTTCGTCAGCGGCTCGGCGCTGCTCGGCGGCCTGCACCGGGCGCCACCGACGTGGGCGTCCTGGGTGCGGGTGGCGCTGGGGTCGGCGCTGATCGCGTTGGGCGCCTACCAGTGGCTGACCCGGCATCGTCACGGCAGCATGCCACGCTGGATGCGGTCGTTCTCCACACTCAGCCCGCCACGCGCCGGACTGACCGGGGCGGTGCTGGTGGTGCTGCGACCCGAGGTGCTGATCATGTGCGCGGCGGCCGGCCTGGCCATCGGCAGCAGCAGCCTTCGCGCGGCCGGCCAGCTGGTCGCCGGGGCATTGTTTCTCGTCATCGCCGCGTCCACGGTCGCCATCCCCATCCTGGCGTATGCCGGCGCCGGTGATCGGCTCGACGATGCGCTGGAACGCCTCAAAGTGTGGATGGAGGAAAACCACGCCACCCTGCTCGCCGTCATCCTCGTCCTGATCGGTTTGATGGTGCTCTACAACGGGATTCGCGCCCTGTAGATTGCTGCGCATGGCAGGTAGCTGGGGCACCGTGCTCACGGGGCTCGTTCCGCTCGGGCTGGTCATCTCGCTGTCGCCGCTCACCGTCATCCCGGCGGTGCTGGTGCTGCAGGCGCCGCGGCCGCGGCCGACCGGCCTGGCGTTTCTGAGCGGCTGGGTGCTGACCCTCGCCGCACTGACGGCGCTTTCCGTCGCGGCCTCCGGCCTACTCGGCGGGCTGGACAAGTCGCCGCCGCGGTGGTCTTCGTGGCTGCGCGTGGTGCTGGGGTCCGCGCTGATCGTGTACGGCGTCTACAAATGGCTGAACCGGCGCGGCCACGCCGAATCGCCGGCCTGGATGCGCTCGTTCGCGACCATCACCCCGACCCGGGCCGGGATCATGGGTGCGGTGCTGGCCGTGGTGCGGCCGGACGTGCTGCTCATCTGCATCCCGGCCGGGCTGGGCATCGGCACCGCCGGGCTCGGCCTCGCCGGGGACTGGGTGGCCGCCGCGTTCTTCGTCGCCATCGCGGCGTCAAGCGTCGCGATCCCGATACTGGCCTACGCTGCGGCCGGCAGCCGTCTCGACGACACGCTCGCCAAGCTCAAAGACTGGATGGACCGCAACAACGCCGCCCTGCTCGCGGCGGTCCTGGTCCTGATCGGCGCGATGGTGCTCTACCACGGAATCGACGCCCTATAGCCGCCGTCGGTCAGGCCGGCCTCCTCCTCGAGCCGGTTGATCGCGCCGAAGGCGTATTCGCGGACCAGCTCCCGGCCGTAGTCGGCCAGCATGCCCACGTAGCCCTTCGCCGCCCACTGCCGGCAGTGCCGCTCCTCGTGGTGCAGCACCCGGTCCAGGTCGAGCCGGCTCTCCACCGGCCTGCCGCCGGCGTGCACGTACCAGGCGTGCCCGGACTCGATGATGCGGCGAAGCCACCCGGCGGGGTCGGTGACGGCGCCGATGTTGACCATGAAGATGTCGCCCCACGTGGTGCCGGCCCGCCGGCAGAACTGCCGTTGGATCCAGTTGCCGCCCAGGCCCATGAGGATGCCGTTGGGCGTCGTCACGAGGCGCCCGCCGTTGCGGTCGACGAACCCGACGTCGCGGGTGTAGGTCCAGCGATTTGCGTTCTGCCGCAACATGATCCGGGTGATTTCCGCCTGGCTGTAGGGCGTTGGGGGAAAATCGGTGCGCCACGCCCGGTTGCTGCCGTAGCCGGTGCCCGCGTTCAGGATGTAGGTGCTGCGCACCGCCGCGCGGGCGTCGCCGCCGCGGGTGCCCCGGGGCAGCAGGAAGAAGGATTTGCCGGCCGGATCCCTGATCTCCGTCATCCGCCCGAGCGGCCGAAAGGTGTCCGGGGTGATGGCGTGCCGCCGGGCGATCTCCGCGACGACGGCCGGGGCCACGCCGCGGCGCGCGGCGTTGTCCCGCCATGCCTCGAAGTAGCCCGGTGCGTCCATGTCCGCCAACCAATTTAGGGTGTAGCGAATGAACTGGCGGCCCAGGCGACGTGCGCGCGGCATCGAACAGATCACCCGGGGCCTCGGCACCCTTGACCGGGAGATCTTCGACGCGATCGCCGAGACCGACACCCCGCTGCTGGACATGGTCATGCCGCCGCTGACCCGGGCGGCCGACAACTCGAAGCTGTGGTTCGCCATCGCCGCGGCCATGATGGCCTCGGGAAAGCCGAGCGCCCAGCGCGGCGCGACGCGCGGCGTCATGACGCTGGCGGCCACCAGCCTGGTCACCAACCAGGTCGCCAAACGCATCCGCCGCCGCCCGCGTCCCGGGTACGAATTGGTGCCGCTGGTCAGGCAGGTCCGCCGCCGGCCGACCTCGAACTCCTTCCCGTCGGGGCACTCCGCCAGCGCGGCCGCGTTCGCCGTGGGGGTCGGTTTGGAGAATCCGATGCTGGGATTCGGGCTGGCGCTGCTGGCCGGGCTGGTCGGGCTCTCCCGGGTGGCGACCGGCGCGCACTACCCGGGCGACGTCGTCGCCGGGTTCGGCATCGGGGCGGGCCTGGCGGTGCTGGGCGGTCGGCTTGTCCCGCCGATCGTCGAGACCGCCCTGCCCAAGACCGAACCGCTGCGGGTCGAGACGCCCGAACGGCCCGAGGGTTCCGGGGTGGTGCTGGTGATCAATCCCGAGTCGGGCAGTGGCACCGGGGCCCGCGTCGTCGACGAGGTACGCGAGGCGCTGCCGAAGGTGGACATCCGGGAACTGGGCCCAGACGACGACCCGGCCGAGGTCTTGCGCGAGGCCGCCGCGAGCGCCGAGGTGCTTGCGGTAGGCGGGGGCGACGGCACGGTGGCGGCCGCGGCCGGGGTGGCCATCGAGGCCGGACTGCCGCTGGCGGTGTTTCCCGCCGGCACGTTCAACCATTTCGCCAAGGACATCGGCTGCGACACGGTGGCCAAGACGGTCGACGCGATCCGGCGCGGCAGCGTGTCGTGCGTGGACCTGGTGTGCCTGAACGAAAGTCAGATGGTCCTCAACACGGCGAGCATCGGCGCCTACCCGACCTTCGTGCAGCAGCGCGAGAAACTGGAGAAGCGCATCGGCAAGCCGCTGGCCGGTCTGTACGCGATGCTGCACACGCTGCGTCACGACCAGCCAGTCCGGATCTCGTACGACAACAAGACGCTGCTGACGTCGCTGTTCTTCCTCGGCAACTCGCTGTACCTGCCGACCGGGTTCGCGCCGTCGCGGCGGACCCGGATGGACGACGGCCTGATCGATGTGCGCATGCTCGACGCGGGCCGGCGGTGGTCGCGGACCAGGATCCTGACCGCGCTCGCGCTGGGGCGTTTGGAGCGCAGCCCGCTCTATCACGAGCTGCAGGTGCCGGAATTCAGCTTCGTCGCGGTCGACGGCCCGACGGTCATCGCGTGCGACGGCGAGGTCGGCGACGAATACGAGAAGGCCAGCTTCACCGCCAAATACCGGGTGCTTCCGGTGTTCCGCCCCTGCGTCTAGGACCCCTCGGTCAAGTCCCGCACCTGCGCATAGCGCTCCAGCAGTTCGGGCGCGGGGCCGGCGGTGTATTCGTCGGTCCGGGGCGGGCGCCAGCCGGGCGGTTTTGGCGATCCGCTCAGTGCCCACGCGGCCTGCCGCGCGGCGCCCAACGCGACGTATTGGGCGGCGGCCGGCACCAGCACGGGCACGCCGAACACCGCGGGGGCGATCTCGCGTAGCGCCCGCGATCGGGCGCCGCCGCCGATCAGCAGGATGCGGCGGGTGACGACGCCGTGCGTGGCGAGGTGGCTGAGGCCGTCGGCCAGCGCGCACAGCAGCCCCTCCACGGCGGCCCTGGCCAGGTTGGCCGGCTTCGCGTTCCCCACCCGTAGGCCGTGCAGCGCGCCAGAGGCGTTGGGGCGGTTGGGTGTTCGCTCACCCGCCAGGTAGGGCACCAGGACCAGCCCCGCGCTGCCCGGCGGCGCCGCCAGCGCGAGCTCCGACAGCGCTTCGTGATCGACACCGAGCATCGCGGCGGCCGCGTCGAGCACACGCGCGCCGTTGAGGGTGCACACCAGCGGCAGGTAGCGCCCGGTGCCGTCGGCGAATCCCGCGACGAAGCCGGCGTCGTCGCGGACTGGGTCGGCGGTGACCGCGGCGACCACCCCCGACGTCCCGACGGAGACGATGACGTCGCCCTCGTCGGCGCCCAGGCCCAGCGCCGCGGCCGCGTTGTCCCCGAGGCCTGCCCCGAATGTGGTTGTGCCACTTACGGTTGCGCCCGACGGGCCCAGCACGGTAGGCAGCCGCGGGCGGCGGCCGCGCAGTGCCAGCTCGAGCAGGTCGACGCGGTAGGCGCCGCTCGCGGCATCGAAGTAGCCGGTGCCGCTGGCGTCGCTGCGGTCGGTGGTCAGCGCCGCGATGTCGGTGTCGTCGCGCAGTCGCCACGTCAGCCAGTCGTGCGGCAGGCAGACGGCCGCCGTGCGGTCCGCGTGCCGCGGCTCGTGGTCGGCCAGCCAGCGCAGCTTGGCCACCGTGATCGCGGCCAGCGGCACGACCCCGACGGCTTGCGCCCATGCGTGGGGGCCGCCGAGTTCGTCGACGAGCGCGCGCGCCGCGTCGGCCGAACGCACGTCGTTCCACAGCAGCGCGGGCCGCACCACCCGGCCCGCCTCGTCGAGGCACACCATTCCGTGTTGCTGCGCGCCGACGGCGACGGCCTCGACGCCGTCCAGTCCGCCCGCGGCCGCGATCGCCCCTCGGGCGGCGGCTTCCCATGCGGCCGGGTCGATCTCGGTCCCGTCAGGATGCACGGCGCTGCCCTCGCGGACCACCTCGCCGGTGGCGGCGTCGCAGATCAACACCTTGCAGGACTGCGTCGACGAGTCGATGCCGGCGACCAGCCTCATTCGCGGGCCCCGACGAGTGCCCGCAACGTGGCGCGCGCGCCGTGCCGGTGCAGCGAATCCAGGGCCCACAGGTACGGCTCGAGGAAGCGGGGTTGGTCGATGAGGTCACCGAACACCGCACGGTTGGCGAGAAACGCGGCCGGGTCCGCGCGCTGGGAGCGGGCGATCGGGACGAGGGTGTCGGCGAGCCGGTCCACCACCTCGATCGGCCGGCCTTCTTCGTCGACGCCCTCGGCGTAGCGCGCCCAGCTGGCGACGATCGCCGCCGCCAGCCGCACCGGGCCCCCGCGCCGCAGATTGTCGGCAACCACCGGCAGCAGCCACTTCGGGATGCGGTCGGACGAATCGGCGCACAACCTGGCGACCGTGTCGCGCACGTAGGCGTTGGCGAACCGGGGGATCAGCCCGGCCTTGAAGTCGGTCAGCCCCGGGACGCGCACCAGGGTCGGCATCGCCTCGGATTCCATGTAGCGGTCCAGGAATTGGGCGATCAGCGGGTCCTGGGCGGCCTCGTGCACCAGCCGATACCCGGCCAGGTAGGCGAAGTAACACAGCCCCTGATGGCTGGCGTTGAGCAGCCGCAGCTTCATTGCCTCGTACGGCGACACGTCGTCGACCAGTTGGACGCCGGCCTTCTCCAGTGGGGGCCGGCCGTCGGCGAAATGGTCTTCGAGGACCCACATGGCGAATGGCTCGGCGACCACCGGCCACGCGTCTTGCACGCCGAATTCGGAGTCCAGCCGGTCGATCACGTCGGACGTGGTTACCGGCGTGATGCGGTCGACCATCGAATTGGGGAACGTGGTGTGCTCGCACATCCACTGCGCGAGTGCGGGATCGAGCCGCTCGGCGCTTGACATGAACGCGTGCCGGGCCACGCTGCCGTTCTCGACGATGTTGTCGCACGAAACGATCGTGGGGGAGGGCAGGCCCTGTTTCCGCCGCCCGTTCAGTCCCTCGGCCACGAGGGGGAACACGTCGCTCAGCGGCGGGCGGTAGCCGCCTTCGGTGATGGTGAGCGAGACGATACGGGTGGTGGGGGTGGCGAGGAGCTCGATCACCGCCTCGGGATCGTCTGGCGCGTAACGGAAGTCAACGATCGAACCGATGACCCGTGGCTCCCGGGTGCCGTCTGGGTGTTCGAGGACCAACGTGTAGAGGTAGTCCTGGGCGCGCAGCACGTCGCGCATGCGCCGGTCACCCGGCAGCACGCCGACGCCGCAGATTCCCCAGTCCCGGGCCAGTCCATCGCTGAGCAACCTGTCGATGTACATGGCCTGGTGGGAGCGGTGGAAGCCGCCGACGCCGAAATGCACGATGCCGACGCCTATTTGGCTTCGGTCGTAGGCCGGGACGGGGATGTTGAGGGCGCCCAGGTTGCGCGCGCTCAGCTCCATTCCCGGAACTTAGCTCACCGCTATGCGTTAGGGCACAGATCGCGCAAGGCAAAAATCACGACGTCCGCGGCCTGGCGACCGTTGATCCCGCCGGTGCCCTGGTCGGCGTCCGAACGTTGTATGGCCAGGCCCTCAAGCTGCTGCGGGGAGGCGCCCCAGGAAAGCTGTTGGCACAGATCCGCGCCCATCTGCAACAGCGCGTCGTCGCCACCGTTGACGGCGTGGATGCCGGCGTTGTGCAGGTCATTGAGGAAGGCAGCCGCGTCGGCCCGCGCCGGGCTGGCCCAGCCGATCCCCGCGGCCAGAAGTGGGCCCCCTGCGAGGGCTGCTCCCATGAACCGGCCGTAGCGCCGCTGTGCTGCCATCCGTGTCTCTCCTTCGTGCCGGGCCCGATCGCCGATGATGCACTTTTACACGAAAATAGGGCGAAACACGCTGGGAAGATCGATCCCGAGGATGAATTGTCGGCAAAGACCGGTGGCCGGCCGGCGGCGCAGGTTCGCTCAGGCGTCCGGGCACAGATCTTGCACGGCGGCATCGACGACGGCGTCGGCCTGCTGCGGGGTGATCCCGTGGGCGCCTTGCCTGCTGTCGGAGCGCTGCACCGCCAGGCCCTCGATCTGCGACGGGGGAGCGCCCCACGACAGCTGCTGGCAGACACTCAGGCCCATCTGGACCAGCGCCTCGTCGCCGCCGCTGACCGCGTGGATGCCGGCTTTGTGCAGGTCGTTGATGAAAGTGGTCGCGTCAGCCTGGGCCGGGCCGGCCGCCATCACCCCCGCGACCACGAGTGCGCCCCCCACCAGCGCTGTGCTCAGGAATCGGCCGCAGAGCCGCTGTGCTGTCATGGCGCCATCTCCTGTCCGTTAACCCTTTGGTTCCCTATTGTTCACTTCTATAGAACCTCCCGTACATCTCATGTCACCGAAAATTTCCTGTGAATGAGCTGCGCAAAACTCGGCTCAGCGTGACTCGAAGGGCGGGCCCCAGCTCGCCTCGGCAAAGGCCTCTCACTCGTGACGCCCTTGTGACGTCACCGTTTGGAAACGGCGCGGTGCGGCGTGTCCGGCGTTTCATGTCGCGTGACGACAATTGGCTCGTCGTCGAAAGACGGCTATGCGGTTCTGCTGCACCAGATGGTTATGTGAGCGCGAATAAAGGAGAGTCGACGCTGATGGCGATCGTCGATCGGTTCAACGTGAAAGTAGTTGCCAGCCTTGGGTTGTGCGGAGCCGCACTTGCATTGAGCCCGACTGCGGCGGCCACTCCCCTGAAGACGGGCGGTTACGCCTGCATCCAGGGGCAGGCCGGTGAGGCCGGTGCGCCGTTAGCCGGCGGACCCGGTGCCGCCGGTGCCGGTGGGGCCGCGGCTGCGGGCGGTGCGCCGACCGCGGAGGTCTGCACGGCCAGCGCGCCACTGACCGACATGGCGGGTGTCCCCCTGGCCGTTCCGGGCCCGCTGCCGGTGGGCGCTCCGCTGCCGGTGCCGTTGGGCGGACCGTTGCCGCTGCCGCTGGGTGCGCCCCTGCCGCTCGGTGCGCCGTTGCCCATCGCTCCGGTGGTGCCGGCCGGCGCTCCGCTGGTCGCCCTCGGTGGGCTGGCGGCCGGCGCTCCCCTCGACGCGGCCGCCGGGGCGCCCCTCATCGACATGTCCGGGGTCAAGGACGCGCCCACGGGCCCGGCGCCGACCGGCGGACCCCAGCCCGGTCAGCCCGTCGCGCCCGGTCCTTCGCACTGATAGCCCTCTCGACCAAAAGGACCCGCTGGCCGCCCGGCGGGTCCTTTCGTATGTGCGGACTCCGGGCGGCGAACGTGAAGTTAGTTGCACAGTCGAATGCGAGCGTGAAACCTACTTCACGCTCGGCAGAGGACGAGGTGTCGCGAAGGCTATTGACAGTGGAGAGCCCGGGCCGCTCAGGAAGGCGGCCGCTCCCAGAGGTCTTGCTTGACGATCACCGGGTCGCCGACGTTGACCGTGTTGTAGTACCACTCGGCGTCTTCGGGGCTGAGGCTGATGCAGCCGTGGCTGACATTCTCCAGCCCCAATGAGTTGACGGCCCACGGGGCGGAATGCACGAAGAGGCCGCGGTTGGTGATCCGCACGGCGTAATCGACGTTCAGCATGTAGCCGTTCGGGTCGTCGACGGGAATGCCGACACTGCTCGAATCCATAAGCACTGAGCGGTCTTTGGACAAAACGGTGTAGTTACCGACCGGCGTCGGGAATTCCGGCCTGCCCATCGAAGCCGGCAGCATGCCCTCTTCGCCGAAGTGGGGACGGTGGTGGGGAGTAGGCGGTGGGGTCGCATCGACTCCGTCGACGCTCACTTTGAAGGTGTGGTCCGTGATGTTGGCGACCCCGACGACCTTGGGACCCGTTTTGAATTCCGTGGGTTGGCCGTCCACCGCAAGTGCCACGGTGGTGTGCGCCGGCCAGTAGTGGTCCGGAATCCACTGCACGACTTTGTTGTCGAGCCATTCGAATCTTCCGGTCATCGGGGGCGTCGACTTGACTCCGATGGCTCGCTCAGCGGCGTGCCGGTTGGCGACTGGTGTGCCGAACGTCACCACTATCGGGTGCGCCACGCCCACCGTCGCGTCCCGCGCCGGCAGGACCGACGCGATGGTGAAGTCATGCGGCCTGTTCGCCGCCGCCATGCTCGTGCCAGTCGGCCCGGCAACCACACCCGCAGCGACCCCAACTGCCGCAAGAACACACCGAACGTCCGCCCGCATGGCCCCGATTCCTTTTAACTGACAGAGTTGTAATAGGAGGATCGTAAACGGGCGATGACCAGCGGAAGCGCAAGGGCGCGTTAGCATTTGGTCAAGCCTCGGTCACGTTTCGGCCACGGGCGTTTGATTCGGCAATGTGGCCCTGCGCTGGGGGTTCAGCGGCGCGGGATCTCGGCTCCTGCGAAGGCGGTCGCTGGGTCGGATCAGGTGTGTGGACACTGGCCGTGGTCCTGGTCAAGGCCCACTCGGGAAGTGGCGTGTTCGGCATGGCACCACCCGTTGGAGCGCGAGCGGCGCACCCCGCGGGTGATCAAAGCGACGCCGCCGCCGGCGAGGAAGGCGATCAGCGCGACCTTGAGGATGAGCAACTGTCGCCCAGCGCTTTTCGCTGGTGGCGGTCTGCTCTCGCCGAGGGTGGACCGAGCTACGGGATGGGCGGGATGGTCGGGATCACAGGAATCCGTGGTATGCGCGGAATCGGTGGTACCTGCACCGAAGTCGGCGGACTGTTCGTAGACGACGGTGGTGGCGGTGCCGGTGGCGACGTCGTGGCTGCTGACGTGCTGCTCGTCGGCGGCGGTTCGGTGGTGGTCGGTGGCGGTTCGGTTGTCGTGGGCGCGGGCTGGGCGCTCGCGGGCGGCGGCGCAGGCGCCACCGTGCTGGTCTGCACGGGGGCCTGCTGCACCGGGGCCGGGTTCGTCTGCACCGGGGAAGGCGGCGGTGATGGTTGCGGCGTGGTGGCGACGCCGGGAGTCGGCGTGGCCGGTGTGCCGGTGGAGCCGTGGCTCAAAGAAAGAATGATCACCGCGCTGAGAGCCAGCACCGCCGCCGCCGCGCCGAGAACCAGCACCAATGGCCGTCGATACCAGGCCGTGTCGGCGGGGCGGGCCTCGTCGGGGATGGGTTGTTCCTCGAACCGCAGCTCGGGCCGGGCGTAACCGGTCTCGTCGCCGAAGTGAAATGGCGGCGCGGTGGATGAAGCCAGCGCGTCGTCGCCCGCCCGGCTCGGGGATGGGTTGGCAGCCAGGGGCAACAGCCCCGATTCGTCGCCGGTCTCCGACCATGCCAGTGCGGGCATGGCAGCGGACACCGGCGCAACGTCCTGCAGGGTCGGCTCCGCCAGTGGCGGTGGCGCCGCCCCGCGGGCTGCCGCGGCCAATTTCGTTGCGCTGTCGTCGGCCGGCCCGCGGGCTGCCCGCAGCGCCGCACCGGTGGCGGCCGCCAGCTGGGGCCGCGGTGACGTGATGACCGGCACGCGACCCTGCTCGGACAACCGCGCGGTGACCTCCGGGATCGCCGCGCCGCCGCCCACCGAGGCGATGGCAACCAGGTCGGTCGGGCGGATCCCGTTGCGCGCCAAGGTGTCTTGCAGAACCTGGACGAATTGATCCAGCGGCTGATTGATCGCCTCGTTGAGTTCGGTCCGGGTGAGCCGGATATCCCCGCGGAAGCCCGGCAGGTCGGCGGGCAGCGTGGTCGCGGTGCTGGCGGAGAGGCGCTGCTTGGCTGCCCGGCATTCGGCCCGCAGCCGGGTCAGCGATCCGATCGCCGACGTGGCCGAGACGTCGATGGAACCGGCGGACGACAAATCGGCCACGATGTGCGCAAGCAGGGCTTGGTCGATCAGTTCCCCGGAGAAATCGGTGTGGCGAACCGTGGCGCCGATGGGCTGGTAGCCGTTGGTGGCATCGGCAAGGGTGATGCTGGTTCCGCTGGCGCCGAAGTCGCACACCGCGATCACCCCGCGGATGGGCAGACCCGGGTTGGTCTGGAGGGCGGTCAGCGCCCCTGCGGCATCCGAGATCAGGGACAGGGATTCCGAACCGCCCGACCATTCGGGCACCCGGCTCAGCGCCGTGCGCAACGCGTCCACCGCGGCGGGGCGCCAGTGCGCGGGATAGGCCACGGCCGTCGCCTCCGGCAGCGGGTGCCCGCCGGTCGCAGCGTAGGCGATGGCACGCAACGCGTCGGCGAGCAACGCCTCGCCGCGATGCGTCGAGCCGTCGGCGGCCACGATCGCGACCGGGTCTCCCACCCGGTCGACGAAATCGCTGACCACCAAGCCGGGCTCGTCGAGATGGGGGTTCTCGGAGGGAACGCCAACCTCGGGCGGCCGATGTGGGTACAGCGTCAGCACCGACGTGCGTGTCACTGCCCGATCCGCCGTTATGGCTGCCAGGTTCGCGGTCCCGGCCGATAGGCCCAGCCCCCGTCTTGCTTCCGTTGACATATCGTCCAATTCAGGTGTCCGCCGGCGTGCGTATGCGCGGCCACGACAATGTATCGGCAGCCAACCTATAGCAGGCCGGCGCTGTCATCCGTTTCACACGTCAATCGCGGGCGCCGGGGCATCAACGCGGCCCGATCCCGACATCGTGCGCCGCGAAAGTCGCAACCATCGCTTCGGCGCTGCGCACCGCCGCGCGGCACGCCCTGGTGGTGAACGGGTCGTTGAGCGGGTGCTCGGCGCGGCGGCGCCAACGTTGGGCCGCGGCGAATGCCGCGCGCGGCGCGTCATGGTGCGCCTCGGGAGATAGCCCCAACCGGCTGGCCGCGTCGGTACCCGAACCGCCGATGATGCGCCGCAGCGACGCGAGCTCTTCGTCGTGGAACGCCGTCGAGCGCGAATGCAGTTGGCTGAGCAGGCGCAGCTCCTCGAAGGCGTGGGTGTCGGCCAGCAACGGGTCGATGTCGGCGAGGATGCGCGGCGTGCCCGCGATCGGGTTCGCCTCCACGAACCGGCGCAACGACACCAGCGCGGTGTGTGCCTTGAGCATGTCGGAGCGCTGCGCGAACTGCTGATCGATGACGCTGCGCAACGCGACCAGCCCGCTGCGTTCCAGCAGCTCATCGGCGAGCCCCGACGCGTCGGTGACGCCGGCCTTGAGCACGGCGATCGAGATCCGGATGCCGAACATGCCGAACCGCTCGAGCAGTCGGCCGCGCGTGCCGGCGTCCACCGGTAACGGGCTGTCGGGACGGACGAAGCGGTCCGCGCTGAGCATGGCCTTGTGCAGCCCGGCGGCTTCGACACCGGCGAGTTTTTGCAGCGCGACGAACTCCGACTGGCGCAGCGTGCGGGCGGTCAACGCCAGCAGCCCCGACACCGGCACCACCGCCTGGCAGACACCCGTCTGGCTCAACTCGCGTGTGAACCTCTTAGCCACGTCTTCGGCCGAGAGCATGGCGTCGAGCCGCCCGGCGCCGATCTCGTCGGCCCGCGATGCCACGCCGATGATGCCCAGCGCTCCGGCCGCCCCGCCGACGAGGTCACCGATCTGTTTGAGCAGCGCGATGTCGGCGGCGTTGAGGGTGCGCAGCAAGAACACCACCGCGTCGACCCGAGGCATCCCGTCCTCGGGCACCAGCAGGCGCAGCGTGCGCGCCGAGACCTCACGCGCCAGCGACGAGGTCCCCGGCGTGTCGATGATCGTGGTGGCGATCAGCTCGTCGGCGGGCCATTGAACGTCGAGGTCAACTAGGTCGTCAGCGTTCAGCCTGCTCAGGTCGAAGCCGAGTCCGCCGTCGCGCATGATCGGCACATGAGAACGACGCCCCCCACGATGGTTGGCGACGACCTTCGGTGTCGGGCCGTGCCGAAACCAGGTGACGATCCGGGTGGCCTCGGTGGCATCCGTTGGCGCGACGGTTTCCCCGACCAGCGCGTTGACCAGAGTGGACTTGCCCGCCTTTAGGGTGCCGGCCAGTGCGATGCGCATCGGCTCGTTGAGCCGGGCGGCGATGCGGTGCAATTCGTGGAAGACGTCGGGCCGGTCGCGGTATGCCGGCTCGGCCTGGTAGGCGCGAATGGTTCCGCCCAGAATGGCGCGGACCTGCTCGCTGGTGCTCACACCCGTGTCACCTCGGACGCGAGCTTGTCAACGTTGTCGGTGACCTGGGTCAGGATGTTCAGCTGCCGCTCCAGCTCGCGGATCCGGGTGTCGCGCTCGCTCTCCTCTAACCGCGCGGCGGCGATGCTCGCCTGCAGCGACTCGTTGAGCGAGCGGGTGGCCTGGTTGGCGATGCTGCGGTAGTGGTCCCGCAGCTGCCGTTGGATCGTCTTGAGTCGGTCGCGCGACTCCTTGCCGACCACGAAGGACACATCGTCGACGAAACGCCGCAGGTTGGTCTTGGCCTCGTTACGGGCCCGCAGTAGCCGGTTCTCCTTGTCCTCCTTGTAGGCCATGCGGCCCATCACCAACCCGGCCCCCACCGACAGCGGGTTGAACAGGCCCAGCCCGGCGACGGAGGACAGCATGCCGACCATCACCATGCCGCCGTAGGAGCCGCGCATGCCCGTCACCACCTTGTGGCCTTTGCCCATGGGTTTGGACTCCAGCCGGGCCAGGGACTTGAGTTGCCCGAAGTCCGCGCCCATGGCGTGCGCGCTGAGCTCGGGCATGGCCACCGCGTCCAGCCCCGCCTCGACGAAGACGCGGCTCACTTCGTGGGCAAGGGCTTTCGCGCGCTGATAGGCCCAGACGAAATTGTCGCCGACGGCGGTGGCGACGGCGTTCTCCACGTCCACCCCGATCTCGGCCCAGTGTCGGGAGGGGTCGCACGAGTCGATCACCCGCTCGGCGTGCTCGGTGATGGCCCGGAAGCGTGCCCGCAGATCGTGGTCCGCGTCGCCGGTCAGGTCGGTGATTCCGTCGTTGAGCACCTGCTGCCACAACGCCGTCTGCTGCAGCGCGTCCTCGGCCTCGCGTTTGCGTTGCTCCAGGTCCTCGGTGAGCCGCCCACCGAGGTCGGCGTCGCTGAGCGCGGCCAGCTCAGAGCGCACGGTAAGCGTCAAATGCTCTGCCGCAGAGTTGATTTCATCCAGGACCTGGTCTCGCAGCTGGTCGCTGCGGCGGGCCAGCACGTCCTCACTGAGAAACTTGACTATCGCCGGGAAGTTGGACTCGTCGTTGAGTTCCTTGTCGTTGAGCGTGATGGCGTGGCTGCGCAACAGCGACGACACCGGAAGCACCCGCATCGGGACCCGGGCGCGCTGGAGGTGTCCGATGTTGGCGTTGACGATCTCGCGCCAATGCGGATACAGGTCGGTCTTGGTAGCCAGCAGCACCCCGACCGGGCAGATTTGATGGGCCTGCTGCACGAACCGCATTTCCGGCTCGGTCAGTTCCTGGCTGGTGTCGCTGACCATCAGGATCGCGTCGGCGTCGGGCAATAATCCCAGCGTCGCCGACAGGTGCGGCTGACCGTGACCGCCCACGCCAGGCGTGTCGACGAAGGTGAGTCCCCCTTGCAGCATCGGGCTGGGCGCGCCGACCTCCACGCGGAGCACGTCGCGGCCGGCGGCCTGCGGAGCCTGACGCAGGTCCGTCTGCAGCTCGGCGACCGGGACGTCAGCGGTGTCTGGTTCGCCGTTGGGGCCCGCCATAACGATCCGCGCAAACGGCGGGTCGCCGTAGGCGACGACAGTGATCAGCACCGTCGCCTCGTCGTCACCGACGCGCGCGACGGGCATGTTGAGCAGCGAATTGAGCAACTGGCTTTTGCCCTGCTTGAGCTGGCCGGCGATCACCACCCGGATGTGGGGGTCGGTGGTGCGTTCGCGGGCCCACGCGAGCCGCTGGCTCAGGTCGCCGCGGCCGTTGAGGTCGGCGATCGTGCTGGTGTGATCGATCAGTTCGACGATCACGTTGACCCGGCGCGGGTCATCAGGCTGAGTCACCGGGTCGCCCTACTTTCTGCGTTGGACTCCGAAACACCGTATGCCCACCAACCGGCGGGGACCTCGTAAGGTCCCCGCCGGTTCGCGGCGATGCCTCTGATCAGAACCCGGTGTGCGGGTCCACCGGGTGGTGTGCGATCGGGTCGCTGTGGACCGGCGTGTGCGATGCCGCCGGGTCGTAGCTGTTGTGGTCGAACACCGAATGACTCGAGGCGTCGGCGGCCGACTGGCCCGACGCGTCGAACGCCGTGTGGCCCGACGGGTCGGCGACCGCCGACGTGCCCTGCAGGGCCGAGTGTGCCCCCACCGATGCTGCGCTATGGCCGGCGGCCGCCCCGCCCGGATCCGCGTGCGCGGGGGTGCTGGGACTCTGAATGACAGAGGAGCCGCCGCCCGCGGCCGCCGCGTGGCCACCGGCCGTGGCCGCAGAGCTGGTGTCGTGTATGACGCCGCTTTGGTCCGCGGAGACGTGGCCGGTGCCGGCGCCGCCGCCGCTGACGTTGGTGCCGCCGCCCAGCGCAGCGCCCTCGTGGCTGAGAATGTTGCCCTGCGCGTTAGCGCCGGCGCCAGCCGCTGCACCGCCACTGGCACCGACCTGAGTTGCCATACCGGTTTCAGCGGAGGGAGCCGTCGGCTGAGCGCCGGCGTGGCCACCCAGCGCGGCGCCTTCGCTGTTGAGGATGCTGCCGTGCGCGCCGCCTTGGCCGCCTGCGGCGATTCCGCCTTGGGCGCCGGTCAGTTGGGTGCCGGTCAGCTGGCTGCCGCCGCCGAGCGCTGCGCTTTCGTTGCCCAGGAAGCTGGCGTGACCATCGGCGTTGGCTGCGAGCGCTGCGTTTCCGGCGGCGCTGGCTTGAGCGCCCAGGCCGACATTGCCTAACGAGCTGGCTTCCGCTTGAGCCCCGGCAGCACCGCCGACGGTGGTAGCGCCGCTGACACCGCCAAGAGCGGAGCCGCCACCCGAGCCGAACGCGCCACCGCTGGTGCCGAGGGTCGTGCCCCCGGCGCCGCCGGCCTGGCCGCCGACGCCGACGCCACCCGACGAGCCGCCGAGTTGAGCTCCGCCGCCTGCCTGACTGCCGTAGCCGCCGTTCGCCTGGCCGCCGTAGCTGCCGCTCGCCTGGCCGCCGGCCTGACCGCCGTAGCCGCCGCCAACGCGGCCGCCGAAGCCACCGCCAGCCTCACCCTCGGTGCTCGCCTGACCACCAGCTCCGGCCTGACCGCGACCTCCGGCCTGACCGTCCGCTCCAACCTGGCCGCCAAAGCCACCGCCGATTCGCCCACCTGCTTCACCGCGACTACCGCCAGCGATACGGCCGCCGGCTCCGCCTTGCCATCCGGCGTCGCCAACGGCACCGAAGCCTCCGCCGGCGTGGGCGCCGATGCCCGCGCCCGCGTCGCCACCGATACCGAAGCCACCGCCGGTCTGGCCACCGACGCCGCCTTGCCATCCGGCTTCGCCACCGACGCCGAAGCCTCCGCCGGCCTGGCCGCCAAAGCCCCCGCCGAGGCCCGCGCCCGCGTCGCCACCGATACCGAAGCCTCCGCCGGTCTGGCCACCGCCGCCGCCTTGCCATCCGGCTTCGTCACCGACGCCGAAGCCTCCGCCGGCCTGGCCGCCAAAGCCCGCGCCGAGGCCCGCGCCCGCGTCGCCACCGATACCGAAGCCTCCGCCGGTCTGGCCACCGCCGCCGCCTTGCCATCCGGCTTCGTCACCGACGCCGAAGCCTCCGCCGGCCTGGCCGCCAAAGCCCGCGCCGATGCCCGCGCCCGCTTCGCCACCGATACCGAAGCCTCCACCGACTTCGCCGCCGGCTTCACCGCCAAGGCCCGCGCCCCCGTCGCCACCGATACCGAAGCCTCCGCCGGCTTCACCGCCAAGGCCCGCGCCCGCTTCGCCACCGAGACCGAAGCCTCCGCCGGCTTCACCGCCAAAGCCTCCGCCGAGGCCCGCGCCCGCGTCGCCACCGATACCGAAGCCTCCGCCGGCTTCACCGCCAAAGCCTCCGCCAAGGCCCGCGCCCGCTTCGCCACCGAGACCGAAGCCTCCACCGGCTTCACCGCCAAAGCCTCCGCCAAGGCCCGCGCCCGCGTCGCCACCGAGACCGAAGCCACCGCCGGCTTGGCCGCCAAAGCCACCACCGACGCCGTAGCCGACCTGCGCGCCCAGGCCCACTGCGTCGGACAACTCCGCACCGCCACCCAAGCCGGCGCCGACGTCGGCGCCAAGGCCAGCAGCAGCCTCACCACCAGCCGCCGCGGAAACATCTGAGGCCGCTGCGAGACCGAACTGACTGGCCACCGCTTGCTGCAGACCAACGATGGGGTCGCCGTCACCAATTTCCAGCCCCGGCACCGCACTGGCCGCCACAAGGGAGACCTGGGCGGGGGACACGTCAGCAAACCCGGCTTCATTCAGCGCCTGCTGCGGGGAGGCAGCGAAAGCCCTGGCCGCGTCTTCGCTGCGGAACAGGCTAAGGATGTAGTCGATCAGAGAGCTCACGTCAGTGCCTTTCGATTGTGACTCGTTTGAGCCGTTGCCGGTGCTTACGCCGACGTTCCGACACTCAAGCTAGGCGCTTCTTGTCAGGCCGGTAACGGGGCCGAATCCCCCAGTGGTTTGCGCCCCTGGCGGGATCACTCAGTCCATGCCGTTAGGGGATTAGGGGGTGGTTAGGGACAAGGTGGAGCTTGGTCGAGATACCCCCTATCGACGACATTTCCCCACTTCAGGACCATAACGGCCGACAATTGCGGTCGTCGCCCAAGTCGATAACGAATCGAAATCACCCGAAGTGTGGGTCGAGTCCGTATCCGTGATGATCGTTCTCGACGGTGTGGCCGTCGGCCCCGGAGTGATCCCATAGACCCTGGCCGTCCATCCTGAATCCGCCGCCGTGCAGTGGCTGATCAGGCATTTCGTCGGGCGCAGCGATCGTGACCGATGGATCATGCAGCTCGACCGGCGCTAGATGCTGATCTGTCCCGGCCCCGGGCGCTTCGCCGCCGACGGCCGGCGGGTGGTCGATGACGTGGCCGGTCGGGCCGGGCCAGGCGGCTCCCGCCGGTTCATGGACCGGCACGTGCGCCGGGAACGCGTCGAACGCGGCCGTGGCCGCACCGCTCGCCCAGACATTGCCGTGCTCGGTGGCACCGCCGCCGTCGCCCGGAGTGGACATCGACAGCGAATCCGACACCATCGGGATCAAGTGATTCACGTCGGCGCTGGTGACGCCGGTCAGGTGAGCCTCGGCGATCGCTTGCGCGGGATCTGCCGCGTAGCGGGCGGCGGCTTGCGGGTCGCGCACGAGTGACATCACAAAATCAAGCAATGCATTTGCCATGACACGCCTCCAGCGTGTGCTCCGTTACCGTCAACGCCTACCCGCAGCCAAAACCCAGCCGTTTCCCGGAATGCTATCTGCCGGCGGCAGCGCCGTGATCGGTGTGCGCCCACCCCGCCCGGTCGCAGCGTTAGGGGATCCCCCATTAGGGGATCACGGTGCCTACGGGGATTATGATGACCGGCGCGGCGGGGCAGCGCTAGGGTAGGCAGCGGCCGCCGAAGCCAGGCACCCGAATCGAGACAGGGACGTGCGTTATGGGCAACTCGCTCGGGTCGGCGAATCGCCCGCCCTACACGGCCACGGTGGCGACGGCGCTCACCGATCACCGACCGCCCACCGGCCTCACGCCCGGATAGCCCCCAACGTGGCCAGTCCGGACATTGCGGCCTCCAACGACATCCCGGCCGCCGCGCGTCGCATCATCAACGCGCTCGCGGACGGAGCGCGCACCCCGGTCAAGGTTCTCGTCAGCGGCGGGATCGGCACGGGGAAGACCACCGTCCTCGCCGCCGTTCGAGATGCCCTGCGCGGCGCCGGGGTGACGGTGCTGACACGCCCACCGCGCGGCGGAGAGCGCCCGGACGCGGCGGTGGTAGTCGATGACGCACAACTCTTGACCGACGGCGAGTTGCTGGCACTCGCGGAGCGAATCGCCGATCCCGCCGCGACGGTCGTGGTCGCCGCCGAACCGTACGAGCAGCACGCCGCGCTGCGGACGCTGGCCGCGGCACTCGATCGCGAGTCGCCGCGCCTGTCGTTGGGTCCGCTGCCCGTTGCCGACCACCTCGTGGACAGCACCGCGGGGCTGCCATTTTTGGTGAGGGCGGTGGCCGACACCACACAAGACCCGTTGCAGGCGGCCAAGTTTGCGTTGATCGATCGGCTGCGCCGCATCGACGAACCGGCGTTGGACGCACTGCTCATCGCGTCGTTGAGCCCCGGTTTGGGCACCGCCGACGTTGCTGCTGCACTGGACATCTCGACGACCGAAGGGCTGTTGCTTGTCGACCGGGCGCGCGCCAGCGGGCTGATTGAGCCCTCGCACAGCCCGGGCTTCATGCGGTTGGTGCACGACGCCGTTGGCCAGCTCGTCGGCAACGCGCACCACCACCAAGTCGAAATCGCACTGTTGCGTTCCCAGCTCGCGATGTCCACGTTGTCATCGGACCTCGCGCTGCGTCTCGCCGAACACGGACTGCGAGACGACGAGCTGGCGAGCTTCCTGCGCCACGCGGCGACCGAGGCCCGCGAGTCCGGCCGGGCAGCCCGGCTGTACCGGGCGGCGGTCGGCGTCGGCGCCGAAGGGCTGTCATGCCGGCTGGCCGACGCGCTGGCCTTGACCGGAGACTGCGCGGGGGCGGCGGCCTTGGCCGATGATCTGCTGAGGTCGGCCGACGCTGCCGAACGTGCCGCTGCGGTGCGGGTGGCCGCCAGCGTCGCCGCGCACGACGGCCATGCGGGGCAGGCGGCCGACTTGTTCGGCTGGCTGGGTCCCTACCCGGACGCGGTGGTCGGCGCCGCCGGCGCGATCACGCTGGCCGCGACGGGAGACCTCATGGCGGCGCACGCGGCGCTGCGGGTCCCTGGAGCTGGGCCACCGACGGCGGCCGCGCGAGCCGCTCGCGGGCTCGCCGAAGGCCTGCTGATGAGCATGAAGGAGCCGTACCCGGTCGCGGTGGCGAAGCTTGGCCAGGCGATCGCCGTGGCCGGATCGATGGGCGAAGTCATCCCCGATAGCCCGGCCGCTTTGGTCACGCTGGCCGCGCTGCACGGCGGCGATCCGGTGCGGGCACGCAGCATCATCGGTCGCGCGGTGCGCACCGGCGGTGACGGGCTCTTTGAGCGCCGGCACCGGCTGCTGCTCGGTTGGACGAAGATGTGCGACGGCCAGCTAGCCTCCGCCGGCGCCGACGCCGACGCCGCGTGCTTGGGTCCGGCCACCGGCCTGCATCGGCGCGACGCGCTATGGGCGGCGACGCTACGCACCGCGATTTCGCGTCGCAGCGGCGACAGCGGGGCGCTGCACAAGCATTGGTATGCGGCGATGGAGGTGCTCGCCGAGTACTCCATCGACTTGTTCACCCTGCTGCCATTGGGTGAATTGTGGGTCGCCGCGGCAAGGATGCGCCAGGTGGCCCAGCTGCGCCACACCCTGGATCTGGCATTCGGATTGTTGGACTCGCTGGGCAACCCGGTGTTGTGGTCGGTGCCGCTGCACTGGGCGGGGGTGCATGCCGGAATCCTGACCGGCTCACCGGAATCCGTGGCCCCGCACGGGCGGGCCCTCACCGCGGCGGCCTCCGAGAGCGTCTTCGCCCAAGCGCTGGCTGGTGCCGGTCGTACCTGGCTGCGGGTGCTCGCCGACCAGGTCGACGCCGACGAGGTGGCCATGGCCGCCCGCTCCCTGGCCCAGTTCGGGTTGACCTGGGATGCGACCCGCCTTGCCGGTCAAGCCGCGTTGCAGACCCCGGACGCTCGAGTATCGGGCGACATGTTGCAGCTCGCCCGTGATCTCAAGCTGGTCGCCGCGGTGGAGGAGACACCCGATTACGAGCCCGGGTCCGACGCTCCGAAAGGGGCCCGCCGGCTGCCGTCGGCGTCGCCGTTGTCCGCGCGGGAACGCGAAGTCGCCGAGTTGCTCCTCCTGGGCTTGCCGTACCGCGACATCGGCCGTCAGCTGTTCATCTCGGCCAAGACCGTCGAACATCATGTGGCGCGGATCCGCCGCCGGCTCGGCGCGGGCTCGCGTTCCGAGATGTTGTCGATGCTGCGCGCAATATTGGCTTCGTAGCACTGCTTTGGATTGCGCCGACGGCGGTCGGGTGCGAGCCTCGGCTACGGGCGCTTGGGATGGAGCCGATGACGGGAATCGAACCCGCGTATTCAGCTTGGGAAGCTGATGTTCTGCCATTGAACTACATCGGCGCTGTCGACAACGAAGGCTAGCACCCGGAGGCAGATCCGTTGGGCGAGTAGTCCGTCGGCGTGCGGCCTACCCGGCGCCGTCCAGGCCTGCGATGAATGCGCAGGACGGGGGAATGGCCGCTGACCCGCAAATTCCAGAACCGATGTTTATTCTTTCGTGATCTTGTCGTAATGTGCCTTGGGTGGGTCGGCACCGATTAGCCAAGAAGCGGCGTAAATCACCGCTGCTGCTGGCAGGGCTGCTGGCCCCCGCCGCGGCGTTCTTCGCGGCGGCGGGAGATGGCGGCCCATTCGTCCCTCGGCACGACCCCATCCCCGTTATTGGCGACACCGGACCCTGTTGCCTAGAAATCGTCGCGGCGAAGCCGACCGCGATTGTGCTCGCGTCGGACGTGTCCCGCACCGACGGCATGGCTCCGCCCCTCGCCGCCTCGAGGTATCACACGCGATCGCGCTTCTTACCCGCCGGGCTCGCATCGGAACAGGGCCTCCAGGTGAGGACCATCCTGGTCTCCCGCAGCATCAGCGCGACGTTCCCCGAGATCCACGAGATCGGCGGCGTGCGGCCCGATCCGCTGCCCTGGCATCCGCTCGGTCTGGCCCTCGACGTGATGATCCCCAACCCGCAGAGCGCCGAGGGCATCGCCCTGGGCGACGAGATCGTCGCTTACGTGATGAAGAACGCCCGCCGCTTCGGGATCCAGGACGCGATCTGGCGCGGCGTCTACTACACCCCCGGCGGGGCGCAACCCAGCAGGCTCGGTCACTATGACCACGTCCACGTCACGACCACTGGCGGTGGTTACCCCAAGGGCGGGGAGATGTACCTCGCCGACTGAACGGCCGGCGGCGCGCAGCGGATAGGCTCGTCGCGTGCTGCTCTCCGATCGGGACCTCAGGGCCGAAATCACCGCAGGCCGGTTGGGCATCGACCCCTACGACGACACCCTGGTGCAGCCCTCCAGCATTGACGTCCGCCTGGACTGCATGTTCCGGGTGTTCAACAACACCCGATACACCCACATCGACCCCGCCAAGCAGCAGGACGAGCTGACGACGTTGGTCGAACCCATGGAGGGGGAGCCGTTCGTGCTGCACCCGGGGGAGTTCGTGCTCGGGTCCACGCTGGAGTTGTTCACGCTGCCCGAGGACCTCGCGGGCCGGCTGGAAGGCAAGTCGTCGCTGGGCCGGCTGGGCCTGCTGACGCACTCGACGGCCGGCTTCATCGATCCCGGTTTCAGTGGTCACATCACGCTGGAGCTGTCCAACGTCGCCAACCTGCCGATCACGCTCTGGCCGGGCATGAAGATCGGTCAGCTGTGCATCCTGCGGTTGACCAGTCCGGCCGAACACCCTTACGGCAGTTCCCAAGTAGGTTCGAAGTACCAGGGCCAGCGAGGACCCACGCCGTCGCGCTCCTATCAGAACTTCATAAGGACTACATAGGTTCTGGGGCGCTCCCGCACCCGCTTTCTGCGCGATACTTAGTTAGTCGTGGTTTTTTCCTCCGCCTGACCACGGTTCATAGACCTTTGGAGGCGTTTGTCTTGGATATCGTGCTCGGGGTGTCGATGGCACCGGCATCAATCCAAATGGTTGTGCTTGAAGGCGAATACGCCGACGGCGCCACGGTGGAAGAGGACGTCTTCGACGTCGCCGCCGCCGATGAAGCGGCCACCGCGAGCGCGCCGGATCAGGTGCTCGCCGCCATCCTGGGCACCCGCGAGGGCGCGGCCGAAGCCGGCCTCGAGGTGTCGTCCATCGGCGTGACGTGGACCGACCAGCTCGAAGCGGCCACATTGCACGACGCCCTGGCCGCCCACCGCGTCGAGCACGTCATGCTCGTGTCGGCCTTTCTGGCCGCGACCGCGTTGGCCCAAAATGTCGGCGGGGCAATGGGTTACGAGCGAACCGCGGTGATGTTCGTGGAGCCCGACACAGCGACACTGGCCGTCGTCGAGACCTCCGACGGGTCGATCCCCGACATCTACAAGCAACCGCTCTACGCCGAGTCGTATGACCAGGCGGCCGCGCAACTCGGCGGCATGATTGCCGGGCTGGAGAAGCTGGAAGCGGCGCCGGATGGCGTGCTGGTGGTGGGCTCCGGCGTGGACGTCGGCCCGCTGAAGCCGGCGCTGCAGACGGCGACCTCCCTGGCGGTGAGCGTTCCCGAGGAGCCGGAGACGGCGCTGGCCCGCGGCGCCGCGCTGGCGTCGGCCAACGCACCGCTGTTCGCCTCGTCGACCGCCGCGCTGGCCTACGCACAGGACCCCGGCACCGGCGCCGTCGACCAGCACTCGCTGCCCGAATACCTTTACGCGCCGTTCGGGCCGGAGCCCGGGGACGACGAGCTCGCCTACAGCGCGGTGCCGGACGAGGACGCCGACTCGCCCACCGTCGTCATCGAGAAGCTCTTCATGCCCGAAGAAAACCAACCGCGGCGCAGGCCTGCCCTGCTGATCGGCAGCGGGCTGGCGGTCGCCGGCATCAGCGCGGTGTTGGCCCTGGAGATTGCATTGGCGATCGGCATCCGCTCGACCGGGACCGTCGCTTTGCAGCCCACGCCCGGCCAGCACCTCATCGTCCCGACGCAGGAGCCGCCGGCGCCCGCTGAGGCTTCGGCCCCGGCGGCGAAGCTCAACCAGCCGGAGCCGGTGGCGGCGCCCAAGCCGATGACCCCGCAGTTCGCCGCGCAGCTGCCCGCGGCCCCTCCACCGCCCGCGGCACCGCCCATTCCCGCGGCCCCACCCATTCCCGCGGCCCCGCCTCCGGTGCCGGTTCCCGTCGTGATCCCGCCGCTGGTGCCGGTTATCGTGCCGCCGGTCCGCGTGCCCAACCCGGTTGTGGTGAGCCCGCCGGTCATCCAGGCTCCGCCGCACGTGTCGCCACCACCGCAGGTGTGGCCCCAGCCGCCGGTGCATCTTCCGCCACCGCAGTCGCCTCCTCACCAAACGCCGCCAGGGCAAGGCACGTCGCCGGTTCCGGAGGGCTCGGGCGGTTCGACTGGTGGGCATGTGCCGCCGCCGGGTTCGGGTGCGGGCGGTTCCACTGGTGGGCATGTGCCGCCGCCGGGCTCGGGCACGGGCGGTTCGACTGGTGGGCATGTGCCGCCGCCGGGTTCGGGTGCCGGCGGTTCTACTGGCGGTCATGTGCCGCCGCCCGGCTCGGGCACGGGCGGTTCCACTGGCGGTCACGTTCCACCCCCTGGTTCGGGTCCCGGTGGACTCGGCGGTGGTCACCTGCCACCCCCAGGTGAGGGTGGTCTCGGCGGCGGACACGTTTCACCCCCGGCCGGCGGGCCGGGCGGATTGGGCGGCGGACACGTTCCGACCCCGGGTTCGGGCGGCGGTGCGCCCTCCGGGCCTGGTGGCCTGTTCGGCGGCGGCGGCCATGGCGGCGGACCCGCCGGTGGTATCGGCGCTCCGGGTGGCGGCGGCTTCGGCGGCGGCCACAGTGGTGGCGGCGGCCTGGGTGGTGGCGGCCTGGGTGGTGGCGGCCTTGGTGGTGGCGGCCTTGGTGGTGGCGGCGGCCACAGCAGCGGCGGCTTCGGCGGCGGCGGTGGCGGCGGGCACAAATAGCCCGCGACCACCGAAGCTCACCTAGCGGCGCCCAACCGATTCGCGTGATGGTTGAGGTGTTGCGCGGCCGGGGCTTTGGCAGCGCCCAGGGCTTTGGCGGCGCCCGTGGATTCGGTGGTTTCGGCCACAGTTAGCCGGGTCCGACGCCGGGGTAGACCCAACTTCGCGCGCTAGGGTGGCGACTTAGGGGTGCCGCGGCCGAGCTGCGAAAGTCATCCGGCCGATTCTCGAAGTGACTAAGCCCCGTAGTGGCAACGCAGGTGTCGTCGCACGGGCACGGCAATTGATTTGGAGGAGCGGTGGACGTCGTACTTGGCGTGTCTATGGCGCCTGAGACGGTCCGCATGGTTCTCGTCGAAGGCGAGGCTGCCGGTGGGGTGACCGTCGACCAGGACGACTTCCGCCTCACCGATCAGACGACGGCGGTCGCGGCGGCGGACCGCGTGGTCGCCGCGATCCTCGGCACGCGCGAGAGCGCGACCCAGGGCGGCTATCAGCTGAAATCGAGCGGAGTGACCTGGACCGATGCGGCTGAGGCGGCCGCGCTGCGAAATGCGTTGGCGGCACGCAAGATCGAGAACGTCACGCTGGTGCCGACGGTGATGGCCGCGGCGGCGCTGGCTCAGGCGGCGGGCAGCGCGACCAATTGCGCGCGTACCGCGCTGCTGTTGGTCGAACCCACCACCGCGACGCTGGCCGTCGTCGACACCGCCGACGGGTCGGTGGCCGATGTGCGTCGGCATCCGCTGCCCAGCAGCGACGAGGCCGCGCTGGCGAAGCTGGCCGCGATGGTCTCGGGCGCCGAATCGATGACGGCGCGCCCGGACGGGCTGTTCCTGGTGGGCTCGGACGTCGACATTCCGTACATCAAGCCGGCGCTCGAAGCGGTGACGTCGCTGTCGGTGACCACGCCCGAGGAACCCGAGATGGCGTTGGCGCGGGGCGCGTCGCTGGCGGCGGCCAACGCGCAGTTGGGCGCGCCGTCCACGATCGCGATGCCCCACGCGGGGGATCTCTCGGCTGACAGCCGCGAGCTGGCCTACAGCGCCGAGTCGACGACCGGAAAGTCGCGGGCGACCGGCACCGACGGCGAGTCCGCCGCACACTCGCGCGAGCGACGCAGCCGGAGATCGGTGCTTGCCGTCGTCGCCGCGACGCTGATATTCGTCGGCGGTGTCGTGGCGCTGGCCGTGGCGCTGGCCGTCGACATCCGGCCGCACGCGCCGCAACGCCCCGACATCACCCAAAACGTTGTGGCCCCGACCAACCAGGCTCCGCCGCCGCCAGCCGCGATCCCGCCGCCGCCCGCGTCCGTCCCGCCCGCGCCGGCTCGATTTACGGAATGTCGACGTCCGAGCCCACCAGGAACAGCCCGTCCGGGCGCGCCGTCATCGCGACC
>NZ_LZKF01000169.1:0-1569 GCF_001672665.1 Mycobacterium sp. E2238
GAAGCACCGCCATCGGCTTCGCCCGCGCCCAAACCCGTTGTGCCGCAAGCGCCCACTCCGCGAACCGAGATCGCCGACGCGGCGTTCATCGCCGCGTTGAAGCACGAAGGGGTACCAGTCCCGAGCCACGAATACGTGATGACCCAAGGTCACGCGGTCTGCGACTTCCTGGCGCACCAACCCAATTTCGCGGATGCGGTCGAATTCGTTCGGCGATCGTCGATTTGGGACGCCAATCAAAGCGCCGAAGTCACCGCGGGCGCCATCGTCGCTTACTGCCCCCAGTCGCAACCCGCCTCAGCGGCCGACTTGTCGCCGGCCTACCAGAATGCGCTCTCCGATCTGCAGGCCATCGAGGGGAAGCTGCAAGGAATTGAAGGGGATTTGCAAGGTATCCAGGGAGGTCTGGACCGCATCCCAGGCCCGCCGTAGCCGCCATAGCGGCGTCGGGGACGTCTTGACTGCGGCTCCGCGCGGATCGTCGGCGGTGAACGAGGACCGTTAAGGGGAATTACGGAGGGTTTGGCTGTTCAGCGGCGTCGTATCCAGATGGCGATGCCGACGACAGCGGCCAGAATTGCCAAGGCCACGGGAACGACACCACCTGATCGCAGTGCATCGTTCGCACGAGCGACGATGCGGTTCGGCTGTGTTGAGCTCTCGAGGTTGTGGGCCGAGGGCTCGTTCGTTCGTTGGCTCCTCGGTTGTTCAACAAGGGTGCGGCCTGAACCCGGAACACTGACGGGCGGGATGGTCGACCCCGGCTGGCTTGCCTGTCGAGGCACGACTGGACGTTGCGACGGGCTTTCGTAGGCTCCGACTTCGTGCGCGCGCGCCACTGCCGCCACGGGTGGTGGTCCCGCCTCCGTCGCCGAAGCCACGTCCGGAGAGGCAGCGGCCCTCGGCTCGCGGTCGCGTCCCCGTCGCCGTCGCCGCACCCAAGCCTCGTCTCCCAACTCGTCGGGAATCAGCCACATCAGCAGGGCGAAGTTGACCACCCCGAGTAAACCGTGCAGGACGATGTCAGCGGCGTGAAATCCCAGGGGTGTCGGTACCGTGCGCGCGGTGGCCACGCTGCTGAAGAACAACAAAAGCAGGTAGGCCACCGCACTCAGCGCCGTGACAGTCACCGCCGCTCGGCGATTGCCGACAGCCGCGATGGCCAGTACCCCAAGTGTCAGCAGAATCGCGCTCTGCGCCGGAGTCAATGCCAGCCCGAGAACGGGGGTGCCGGTGGGCACCGCATGCGGATGCAGGGCAGCTGAAATTAGCCCGGCAATGCCGAACGCCGTCACCAGCACTCCCTCGCCGAGCAGCAACCAACGCCCGCTGCGGAAGCGCCTCGGGTCCATCGGGACCCTGTGCAAATCCGAAGTCATCCCGGGAACTGGCCCCGCCGTAACCGGCATCGCGCGACCTCCACCTGAAACAACGCGTCGTACGTCATCGGCTACCCACTACGGCCGGTGCTACGCCAGAGTTGTTGCGCCGGCTGGTCGAACAGCTTCTTCGAACCCGGCGACTTCGATCACCGGGGACGACGGGTGCGCTCACGTAAGGCGGCGACCG
>NZ_LZKF01000170.1:0-51635 GCF_001672665.1 Mycobacterium sp. E2238
ACGACTACCAGGGCGAGATCGCCGTACAGCGAAAAGCGTTGAGCGACATCGATATCACCGCCGGTAGCGCCACGCCCGGGGGCCCGGGCCTCAACCCCGTCGCCGTCGTGCTGCGGCTGCGTGAAGAACTCGACGACACCGCTACCATTACCTGCGATGTCGGCTCGGTCTACATCTACCTGGCCCGGCATCTCCGCGTCTATGAGCCGCGGCGGCTGCTGTTCTCCAACGGGCAACAGACCTTGGGCGTGGCGCTGCCCTGGGCGATGGCCGCCTGCCTGGTGCGGCCCGGAACGCCCGTGGTGTCCGTCTCCGGCGACGGCGGGTTCCTGTTCTCCGCCCAGGAACTCGCCACCGCTGCCCACCTGGGGCTGACGTTCACCCACATCGTCTTCCGGGACAACAGTTATGACATGGTCGGCTTCCAGGAACTCCTCAAGTACGACCGAAAATCGGGTGTCGAACTGAGCGACTACGACCTGGTGTCCTACGCGGCGGCCTTCGGCGCCCGCGGCTACCGGGTCAACACGTTGGACGAGTTCACCACCGCCCTGCGCCAGGCGTTGGCCGAGGACGGGCCGTCTCTGATCGACGTGCCCGTGGACTACAGCCGGAACACCGACCTTGCCGCACAGCTGCACGACGACCCCTTCGAATAGGACCATGGACACACATATCGGCGCCTACGAGCGCTTCCGCCGTTGGGCGACAACGCTTCTCACCCACCAACGCGCGGATGATGCCGAGGTGTATCAGTTCTCGACGATCAGCGCGCTGCTCGAGGGCGTGTACGACGGCGACGTCACCGTTGCCGAGATCCTGCGCCACGGCGACTTCGGCCTGGGCACCTTCAACCACCTCGACGGCGAGATGGTCGTTCTCGACGGCGTCTGTTACCGGTTGCGCGCCGACGGCACCGCCAGCCGGGCCGCGCCGACCGATCGCAGCCCCTTCGCGGCGGTCACCCGGTTCCACAGCGACTTCGAGATCGCGATCCAGGCCCGCACCGGCCGCGCTGATGTGACAGCCGCGATCGACCGTGAAATCAAAAGCGCCAACCTGATTTATGCGATCCGGATCACCGGGCACTTCGCCGAACTGCACACCCGCACCGTGATGGCGCAGCAGCCGCCCTACCCGCCGCTGACCGAGGCCACCGAAGAGCAGGCCGAGACCGTGTTCACCGACGTGTCGGGCACGGTGGTCGGATTCCGCACGCCCGACTTCGAGCAGGGCATCTCGGTCGCCGGTTATCACCTGCACTTCCTCAACAGCGAACGCACCGGCGGGGGCCACATCCTCGATTTCACACTCGAACGCGGAGAGGTCGCGGTCAGTGGGGCTTCGCAGCTGCATCTGAGCCTCCCGACCTCCGGCGACTTCCTCGGCGCGCGGCTTTCCGGCGCCGACGTCGACGAACGGATCAACAAAGCCGAGGGCCCCAAGGGCTAGCCGGTTCGGCGGAATTCATGGACTGTTCAGGTCAGCGCCAAGTCCACATTGTTGAATGCACACGCGCACCGCGTGTCCTCACGTTATGCGCGTTGTACAGGTCGCCAACTTCTATGGCCCTCGCTCCGGCGGCCTTCGCACCGCGGTGGACCGGCTGGGCGCCGAATATTGCGCCGGCGGGCACGAGGTGTTCCTGATCGTTCCCGGCCAACGCGCCGAACGCAGCCGACTGCACACCGGTGTGGTGCGAATCACCCTGCCCGCCCGGCTGATTCCCCTCACCGGCGGCTATCGCGCGGTGCTGCCCGGGCCGGTCAAGGCGCTACTGGAGGCGTTGCGGCCCGACGCCCTAGAGGTCTCCGACCGGTTGACGCTGCGGTCACTGGGGCGATGGGGGCGCGACCACGGCGCCACGACGGTCATGATTTCCCACGAACGGCTGGATCGGCTTGTGGGACAAATCCTTCCGCGCCGCGCCGCGGTGAAATTCGCCGACCTGGCCAACGCGCGCACCGCGGCCGATTACGACACGGTGGTGTGCACCACCGGTTTCGCGCGCGAGGAATTCGACCGCATCGGCGCGACGAATACCGTGACGGTCCCGCTGGGCGTGGATCTGCAGACCTTCCACCCGCGCCGGCACTCGTACCTGGTGCGGCGGCGCTGGGCCGACCCGGCCCAGCTGTTGGTGGTCCATTGCGGCCGGCTGTCGGTGGAAAAGCGGGTCGACCGCAGCATCGACGCGATTGGCGAGTTACGCCACGCCGGGGTCGATGCCCGGCTCGTCGTCGTCGGCGAGGGGCCGTTGCGGGCCAGGCTGGAGCGGCAGGCCGCGCGCCTACCGGTGGACTTCACCGGTTTCGTCTCCGATCGATACACGGTGGCCGGGCTGCTGGCGTCGGCCGACGTGACGCTGGCGCCCGGGCCGCACGAGACCTTCGGGCTGGCCGCGCTGGAGTCGCTGGCCTGCGGGACACCGGCGGTGGTTTCGCGCACCTCGGCGTTGACCGAGATCATCACCGCGGACAGCGGCGCTTCGGCGGACAACCACCCGGCCGCCATCGCGCGGGCGGTCAGCGCCATCACCAGCCGCCCCGAGCACCATCGCCGAGTCTCCGCACGACGCCGTGCCGAGGACTTCACCTGGCACCGGGCGGCGACGGGCATGCTGGCCACATTGGGGGCGCCGGCACTGCACGATGACCCCGACGACGCCGAGCACACGGCTTAACTATCCCCGGAACGCTCCGGCTTCCAGCCGACGTACGTCAGGTACAGCCCGGCGGAGGCGAGGCAACCGAACAACACCCAGATCGCCGCGGACATGCCCGAGGTGTAGATCGCATCTCCGGCCGCGTCGTAGGCGCGGGGCACGGTCAACAACAGCACGCCGCGGATCACGAAAAACCAGCCCACACCCGACACAATGACGGCCGCCAGGCTGCGCCAATACTGGTGAAACGCGATGATGAAGATCCCGCCCATCAGCAGAATCGCCCCATAAAGCCAGGGCCACATGGGATTTGCCTTGAACTCCGTGAACAGCTCCCGCATGTACGAGCCGCGGACGGCGACGGTGATCGGCACGATCGTGAGGTAGGGCCCCAGCACGCGGGCGAACATGCGGGTACGGGTCTGCGATTGCTCGGGGGTGCTCATTTGCCGCTGAACTCCTCAAAAGTCGGAGGCAGCCCACGATCCGGGCGGATACGGCGGAACCACGCCGGCGAGGGCGCCATCGGTGAGCTTGCACAGGGTGTCGGAAATCGTTCCGGCGTTGGCCAATACCTTTACGTCGCTGCCCGGCGCGACGCGCGCAATCACCGCCTGCCAGAAGTAACCGACGCCGCCGTGTTCGTACCAGACGAACCAGTCGGCGTCGCGATTGCCGGCGCGAATCAGCCGGCGGAACGGCAACGTCGGATCGCTGACAGCGTCGGTCGCGTTGAACGGCGCGCCGATGTCGGCGATGGGCGGCAGAAGCTTGGTCAGCTCGGGCGGCAGTTGGGACAGGTGCTGCACTTCTCGGACCGGTGTCGTCAACGCGCACTGGGTGTTTGGTGTCGCTTCCGCGGGCACGGCCGTCACCAGAGCCAACGCGGCTGCCAGACAACCGCTGAACAAAATATCAATGCGCGCCACGACCTGCTCCATCTGCTTGCCGCTCACCCCGACGCTACGCCACCGTTTGCTGATGAGAAACGACTTTGCGCGGCCGCTAGGCTCTGTGCTGACGATCAGGGAGGTGAATCGGTGAGAGCCCGGAACCAGGTGTTGATCACTGTCGCGGAGTTGGCGGGCCTCCTGGAGTCCGGTGATCCGGTAACCATCCTCGACGTGCGGTGGCGCCTCGACGAGCCCGACGGGCGGCCGGCCTACCTGGACGGCCACCTACCGGGCGCGGTGTACGCGTCCCTCGAAGACGAACTCAGCGATCACACGATCGCCGGACGCGGCCGTCACCCGCTACCTTCGGGAAGCGATCTCCAGGTCGCAGCCCGCCGGTGGGGAATCCGGGACGACGTGCCGGTGGTGGTTTACGACGACTGGAATCGCGCAGGTTCGGCGCGCGCCTGGTGGGTGTTGACGGCGGCCGGCCTGCCCGACGTCCGCATCCTCGACGGCGGCCTGGCCGCCTGGCGATCGGCCGGGTGCAGCCTCCAAACCGGGGAGGTGACACCGCAGCCCGGGAATGTGACTGTGCCGCACAATGATCTGTATGCCGGAGGCCGACCCACCCTGACCGTCGAGGACGCCGGTGACGGCGCCGTCACGTTGCTCGACGCGCGTGCGCCCGAACGCTTCCGCGGGGAGGTCGAACCGCTCGACCCCGCCGCCGGGCACATCCCCGGCGCCACGAACCTGCCCAGCACCGCCGTCCTGGCGGCCGACGGCACCTTCGTCGGCGTCGACGCGCTCGATCAGCTTCTGGCCGAACGCGGCGTCGACCACGCCGGCCCGTTGGGCGCCTACTGCGGGTCGGGCGTGACCGCCAGCGTCACGATCGCCGCGCTCGCGGCGCGTGGTCGGGAGGCGGCGCTGTTTCCCGGTTCGTGGTCCGAGTGGTGTTCGGACCCCGCCCGCCCCGTCACCCGCGGTCCCGAGTAACGGTCACACACCGCCCCAGCTCTGCAGGAAGGCGGCGGTCACCCGGGCGGCGTTATTCGCCGCGATCCGCTTGTAGCAGAAGAACTGAAACGGAAAGCCCGGCAGGTGAAGCGGATCGCCCGGCCCGTCCGTAATCCCCCGAATGCCCAGGAACGGGACACCGTGCGCATCGGCGACGGCCTGCGCCGCCGCGGTCTCCATGTCGGTCGCATCGAAGGCCGGGTCCGACGTCGAGACGATGTTCAGATTGCTGATCAGAGCGCTTCTGAGCCAGCGACCGGCCGCCTGCCGGAAATTGCCCGTGTACCGCAGCGACCGGTCGGGCGCGCGGCGGGGCTGGCAGCCGAAAACGTCGCCGCCGTTCGGGATACAGGGAAACGCCACGCCGTTGTTGTTGTCCCAACTGCAACCGTCGCCACCGACGACGATTCGCGGCCGGCGTCCCAGATCGATCCTCCGGGTGACGCTTTCCAATGCGACGGAGAGTTTCTCGGCCGCGGCCAGCATGCCCGGATCAACCGGGCGAAACGTCGTGCCGTCGTCCAATGTCCAGCGCGCAGGTACGGCCACGTCCGCGATGCTGGTGCGCGCCGCCCCGCCGGCGACACCCGAAAACACCACCGCGCCAATCTCGAGGCGGGCCAGGGCAGCCTCGGTGGTGTCGACGGCGTTCACCAATCCGATCCCTGTCATCGCCACGATCACCTTCTTGCCGGCGATCGAGCCGAGGTAGAAGTGCCGACGGTCGACGATCACCACCGGTTCGGGATCGAGCGTCGTGTGCGATAGCACCGCGTCTGCTTCGGCCGGAAAGGCCGACAGCACCAGCGTGCGCCCTTCGCCGTCACCCGCGACACCCACCGCACCAGTAAACGCCACGTTGACCGCGGCCGGACACGGCGGCTTTGCTGATTCCGGCCCTTCGCGCGCGGACCGGGGTTAGTCTCAGCGGCGTTGCAGGCAACCCGGGGGCGCGCCACAGAGGAGCACGTTCATGCTCGAAGTTATCGAAAGGACGCCGCCCCGCGAATCCCACAAGCCGCCGGTACTATTCGTCCACGGCGCGTGGCACGGCGCCTGGTGTTGGGACGAGCATTTCCTGGACTTCTTCGCGGACAAGGGCCACCGCGCGTTGGCGCTGAGCCTTCGCGGTCACGGAAAGAGCCCGGCTCTGAAGTCGATGCGGTTCTGTTCGATCGCGGACTTCGTCGCCGACGTCGCCACGGTCGCGGACGGCTTGCCCGAACCACCGGTGATAGTCGGCCATTCGATGGGCGGCTTCGTCGTCCAGAAGTACCTGGAGTCGCACGACGCTGCGGCGGCCGTGCTGCTGGCGTCGGTACCCCCGAACGGCATCCGCGGATTCTTGGCGCGCAGGTTCAAGCGGCACCCGTGGTACACCGCCACCGGCCTGGCAAGGACCAGGTCGCTGCGCGGTGTCGGCGGCACACCGGAATTGGCCCGCGAGACCTTCTTCTCGCAGTCGCACTCTGGAGCCGACGTGGCGCGCTATACCGCCGAACTCTGCGAGGAGTACGCCCTCAAGATCGCGCTCGACATGTTGTGGCTCGACAGACCCAGGCCACACCTGGTGAGCACACCGCTGTTGGTGTTGGGAGCCGAAGACGACGTGTGCTTCACGACGCGAGAAGTCCGGGCGACCGCGGCCGCCTACGACACCGAAGCGGAAATCTTCCCTAAGATGAGCCACGACATGATGCTCGACCCCGGGTGGCGCGCCGTCGCCGAGAGAATCCACGCCTGGCTCGAAACGTGCGTGCCCGCAAGATGACTGCGCGATGACGGGACGGCTCGACGGCAAGGTCGCGATCATCACCGGGGCCAGCACCGGGCTGGGGCCCGTGCTGGGCGCGCTGTTCGTCCGAGAGGGCGCCAAGGTGCTGCTGGCCGCGCGACGCGAAGAGCTGGTACGCGAGGCCGCCCGCGCCGCGGGGCCCGGAGCCATCGCGATGCGCGCGGATGTCACCGACGAAGATGACGTCGCGGCCATGGTGGCGCGAGCCGTCGCCGAGTTCGGCGAGGTCGACATCCTGTGCAACAACGCCGCCGCGCCCGGAGAAGACCGCTGGATCTGGGAGCAGACCCTGGACAACTGGAACGCCACGATCGCCATCGACGTCACCGCGGCGATGCTGTGCACCCGGGAAGTGCTCAACCAGTCGATGCTGGCGCGCCGCCGCGGCGTCATCCTCAACTTCTCTTCCACGGCAGGCTATTCCGGCATCGTCCGCAAGACCCACTACGTCACCGCCAAGGCATCGCTTCGGGCGTTCACCAAGACCGTCGCGCTGGAGGTCGGGCCCTACGGCATCCGGTGCAACTGCATCGTGCCCGGGGCCATCGATACCGAGCTGTGGCGGCGATGGGTGCAACGCACGGCCGACGAGCGGGGAATCGATTTCGCCACTCAGCGGGCCAAAACCGTCAACGGCGTTGCCCTGCAGGATATTTCCACACCCGAAGACGTCGCCAACCTGGCATTGTTCCTGGCCAGCGACGAAAGCCGCACCATCACCGGCCAATCCATCCCCGTCGACGCCGGAGGGTACATGCAGGGATGAGCGCCCCACGCCTCTCGGTGGCCACGCCTGTGGTGACGATGTTTCCGAAGACCAGCGGCGACTGGGAGCAAGACGCTTCCATCGACGATCTGGCGCGGATCGCCGAGGCCGCGGATCGGCTCGGCTACCACCATCTGACCTGCAGCGAACACATCGCCCTGCCCGCGGCCGAGACGCTCCGGCGCGGTACCCGCTATTGGGATCCGCTGGCCACCTTCGGCTACCTGGCCGCCCGCACTCAACGAATTCGGTTGGCCACCAATGTGCTGGTGCTCGGGTACCACCATCCGCTCGAGATCGCCAAACGCTACGGCACGCTGGACAAGGTCAGCGGCGGCCGGCTCATCCTCGGCGTCGGCGTCGGCAGCCTCAAAGAGGAATTCGAGCTCGTCGGCGCACCCTTCGACGACCGCGGACCGCGGGGTGACGACGCCCTCAAGGCGCTGCGCGCCTCGCTATCCGTGCCCGAACCCGCCTACCACGGCGAGTTTTACTCGTTCGACGGCATGGTCGTCGACCCGTGCGCGGTGCAGGACCGCGTCCCGATCTGGATCGGCGGCCGGACGCTGCGGTCGCTGCGCCGCGCCGCGACCCTGGCCGACGGTTGGGCACCCTTCAACGTGACGCTGTCCCAGGCGCGGAACTGGTTGCGCCGCTTCGATCTTCGATCCGGGTTCGAGGTCGTCCTGCCACCGTCGACAGCGCTGGACCCGATCAACGAACCGGAACAGACCCGCGACGCCATCGGCGAGGCCGCCGCGCACGGCGCCACCATCGTGCCCGCCGTCTTCCGCCACACCTCGCTGCAGCATTACCTGGACAACCTGCAGGCGCTCGCCGAGCTACACTCCCCCGGCGGCGCCGCGTGATCCGCGTCAGGGCAGGCATATTCAGCCTCACCGCCGCCGCGCCGGCCGACGACGACGGCAGCTATCTGCGCTGGCACCTGCTGGATCACATGCCGGAGCAGTATCAACTTCCCGGCATCGTGCACGGGCTGCGCTGGATCGCCGACGGCGACTATCCCCAGCACCGGCTGGCGGCCCACGGCCCGCTGGGTGAGGTCGGCAACGCGGTGCACTATCTGGTGAGCGACCCCGTCGAGCAGACCTTCGACGACTTCGTCACCCTCGGCCGCGCGCTGCGCGAAAACGGCCGGTTTCCCGTCGTCCGGTCGTCCCTGCAAGTCGCCGGCCTGCGCTTGCTGCAGTGGCAGAGCGCCCCGCAGGCGCTGGTCTCCGCCGAGGTGGTGCCGTTCCGGCCGCACCGCGGCATCGTGCTGATCGTCGAAGAACCCGTCGGCGGGCGCCGCCCGGATGAGTGGCTGCAGTGGTTGCATGCCGAGCACCACCCGGCGCTGCTCGGCGTGCCGGGCACGGCCGGCGTCTGGACCTTCGGTTCCAGCGCGGGCTGGAGCCACCTACCGCAGGGCTGGCGAACGGACCACCAATACATCACCGTCGTCTACCTCGACGACGACCCGCTGACCACGACCCGCGCCCTGGCCCCCGTCATCGAAGAGCGGTGGCGATCGGAGGCGGTACGGCCCATCTTCGCCGGACCGCTGCGCAGCATGGTCGGGTGGGAAGCCTGGCGGTAAACCCCGCGGTTGACTGGCCGCCAGAGAAATGAGACCTTCCCGAAACGAAGGGAACCTATTGTCCTCGCTGACGAAGGAGGTGAGATGACGAATCGGTATGTGCTGGCGGCCGCCGGGATCGTGCTGGCGGCTGGTTTGTCCGGCTGTTCGGGCAAGGGCGGCCAGCCGGCGTCCACCCCGAGTTCGAGTCCGGTTGCCGTGACCACGACCGTCATGATCGACGGGAACAAACACACGATGACCACGGGGGTCAACTGCGCCAGTTCGGCGGCGCAACCGAACGCGTCCCCACCCGAATCCGGGGATTTGACCACCCGCATCACCGTGCACGACGACACGGCGTCGGTGTCGCTGGCCCTGTCCGACGAGAAGCCGCCCATGGTGGACGGATTCGCAATTTCTCTCACGCTGGCCAACGGTCAGTACCAACTGCCCTACCAGTCGACCAATTCGGCCTCCCAGGTCCAGGCAACCAAGCAGGGCAAGAGCTACACGGTGACCGGGACCGGCCAGGCGACGACGCCCGGCCAAAGCGGCACGCGCCCGGTGACTTTCGGGGTGCACGTCACCTGCCCGTGACCGCGGCGCCGCGGGAGTGGTTGTCCACCGCGACCAGCTCTGCGATGCTGGCAGCTTGGACATCTTCGCGCAGTGGCAAACCGGCGGCACTGAACTGCATTGGCGGTCAACGACCGCCGCCAACGGCGGGCACGAAGTCGCGGTGTTCAGTCGCCGCTGCGGCACGCCCGGCGCCCCCGCCCTGGTCCTGGTGCACGGCTTCCCGACGTCGAGCATCGACTTTTTCGCCCTGGCCGGCGAATTGGGTTCCGAGTTCGACATCTACCTGCTGGACTTCCCCGGTTACGGCCTGTCCGACAAGCCGGCCGAGCCGTACGTCTATTCGCTCTACGACGACGCGCGGCTGCTGGTCTACGCGATCACCCAGGTGTGGAACCTGAGCGAATACCGCATGCTCACCCACGACCGCGGCAGCAGCGTCGGCATGATCGCAATGGAGATGCTGGCCGCCCTCGATCCGCCGGTCGTGCCCGTCGACCTCATCGTGACGAACGCCAACATCTACCTGCCGCTGTCCAACCTCACCGCGTTCCAGACCGCGCTGCTCGACCCCGCGACCGGCCGGCCCACCGCGGAGGCGACGACGCCGGAGCTGCTGGCGGCCGGCCTGGGGGCCAGCACCTTCATGCCAAGGCGAACGCTGGACGACCCGGAGATCGCCGCGCTGGCGAAGTGCTTTGCCCACAACGACGGAATCCGCGTGCTGCCCGACACCATCCAGTACCTGCACGAGCGTGCCGCTGACGAAACAGGTTGGCTGGAGGCACTTTCCAAGAGGCCGGTCAACACCACCGTGGTGTGGGGGCTGCACGACAACGTCGCGCCGCTGCGCGTGCCCAATCATGTCTGGCAGATGTATCTGAAGAACAAGCCCGGCCGCAACCGCTACTGGGTGGTGCCCGGTGCCGACCACTACCTGCAATGCGACGCGCCCGGCCAACTGGCCGAGATCGTCCGGCTCACGGCCCAGGGCGGGGACATCCCGCTGCAGACGCTCGGCAATCAGCCCGACGGCGCGGTCTTGGTGGACCAAAGCGCGCCCTAGCCTTGCGCCGAGCGTCACGCCAGCGTGACGGTCGAGCCCAAGCGCCACGCTGGCGTGACGCACGAAGCGATCAGGGCCGGTTGCGTCAGCCGGTGGCGACGGGCAGGCGCGCCCACCCGCGGACGCTCGCGGTATGCGCCCGCTGGGCGCTGGCGTAGTCGACTTCCCAGTCGGGCCAGCGCTTGAGGACCTCTTCGAGGGCCACGCGGCCTTCCATCCGGGCCAGCGCGGAGCCCAGGCAGAAGTGCAGGCCCTGCCCGAAACTCAGGTGGCCGCCACCGCGGTGGATGTCGTAGCGGTCCGGATCCGTGAAGCGGCGATCATCCCGATTGGCAGAACCGTTGAGCAGCAACATGTATGAGCCCTCGGGCACGACGCGACCGTAGAGCTCGGCGTCCTGCGCCACGTAGCGGGCCTGCACCGGTGACGGCGGCTCGTAGCGCAGCGTCTCCTCGACGGCGCCGGGGATCAGGGACGGGTCGGCAACCAGTTCCCGGCGCTGATCCGGGTGGTCGGACAGCAGTTGTCCCATGAAGCCGATCAGCCGGGCCGTGGTCTCGTTCCCGGCGCCGGCGATCATGGCGGTGTAGGCCAGCACCTCGGTCCGCGACAACGGCCGCCGGGTGCCGTCCGGTTCCTCGATCTCGGCCCGCAACAGGTCGGTCATCAGGTCGTCGGACGGGTGATTGGCCCGCCATTCGATGTACTCGGCGAACACGACGATGCTCTCCTCGAACAGCTTCGCGTTCACCGCGGCCGGGTCGCGCTCCTCGGACAACTCGATGTAAGCCCCGCCGCGATCGCGGATCTTGGCCTGATCCTGCTCGGGAATACCCAACAAATAACCGATGGTCCGCATCGGCATCATCGCCCCGAGATCGGCGATGAAGTCGAAGCCGCCGGAACCGACCAGCGGATCCAGCTCCCGAACACAGAACCCACGCACCAGGTCCTCCACAGCCAGCATCCGGCGCGGCGTGAAGACCCGGGACAGCAGGCGGCGGTGCAGGTCGTGTAGCGGCGGGTCTTCGAACAACAGAATGCCCGGCGGCACTTCGATATTGGCGAACAAGATGTCGGCCGTGGTTCCGCGGCCGGATCGGTACGTCTGCCAGTTCGGCAGTTCGCGCGCCACGTCGTCGTAGCGGCTCAGCGCGTAGAAGTTGTACTTCTCGTTGTAGTACAGCGGCGCCTCTTCGCGCATGCGCTTCCACACCGGGTACGGGTTGTCGTCGATGTCGGAGTCGAACGGGTCGTAGTACAAGTCGATCGTGCTGGTGCCTGCCATTTGTCAGTCCCTTCGCTCAGTCGTTTCGGTGTAGGAAGCCGTGCAGGATCGCCTGGGTGAGTTCTTCGACGATGACCTCTCGAGATGGCGGCTTGGCGCCGAAGTAGGTGGAGCGCAACGCGGCCATGCCCGCGACCATCGCCACCGTCGAGTGAGCGGGCAGGTCGGGATGGTCCGACCGCAGTCCCCGCAAATGCATGCCCTCCGCGCTGATCTCCCCGAGCGCCGTGATCGCCTGCCTGATCTCGGCGATGCCGGCGTCGGCCTTCTCCTCCTCGCTGAGTGCCTCCGACGCCATCAGCGTCAGCAGCAGGCCCTGGTGTTCGACGAACACGTCGTAGAGCTGTCCGACGAAATGCCGGGCCAGCTCTTGCTCGCCGGTCTCCTCGGGCACCACCGATTGCCAGGTCCGGCCGAACTCGGCGACGAAGTCGGTGAACGGTTGGACGAGCGCCTCGCGAAACAGTGCCGCCTTCGAACCGAAATGCCGAAACAACAGATGCTCGGTAACGCCTGCGGCCTGGGCGATTTCACGCGTGGTCGTGCTGCGGTAGTCCTGGCGGGCGAAGCGCGCCCGCGCGGCGTCGAGGAGCAGCCCCCGCGGGGCACCACGGGGGCGGCGAGTCGTCGCCGCCGGTGGGCTGCGCTTGGTGGGTGGCCGCTGGGGCACAGTTTCGCTCCTGATCCGACGGTTGACTGCCTTTAGGATAGTGTGCACTATCTAATCAGTCGAGCGTTGGAAGGGGTGCGACCGTGGGCGCCGTCATCATGCTGGGCACGTTGTTCGGGCTGATCGTCCTGATATTCGGGCTGGTGCTGCGCTTTGACCCGCAGGCACGCCGGACTCAAGGCCACGACCGGTGAGCTCCCAGATGACGCCCGTGATGCAGGCAGCCAGTGACTTCGCGCTGATCGGGGGTATCGGGTTCACCGCCCTCGGCGTGTACCTCAGCGTTCGGCGCCGCCGCCTCCACCCCCTCCTGCTGCTGTGCATCTCGGCGATCTCGTTTTCGTGGATCGAGGCGCCCTACGACTGGGCGATGTACGCACAGTTCCCGCCGGCCATCCCCCGCATGCCGGCGTGGTGGCCGCTGAACGTGACGTGGGGCGGACTGCCGTTGTTCGTTCCCGTCGGCTACATCTCCTACTTCGTGCTGCCGGCCGTTACCGGCACGGCGCTCGGGCGATGGTTGAGCGGACGGTTCGGATGGCGAAGGCCCCCAACGCTGTTGGTGGTCGGTCTTGTCGTCGGCTTCTGCTGGGCGCTGTTCTTCAACGGGTTCCTGGGCGCCAAGCTCGGCGTGTTCTACTACGGCCGCGTGATTCCCGGACTGGCGATCCGCGAGGGCACCGTGCATCAATACCCGCTGTACGACTCCCTCGCGATGGCGATCCAGATGATGGTCTTCACCTATCTCCTGGGCCGCACCGACCCGCAAGGACGAAACGTCATCGAGATGTGGGCCGAGAACAGGTCGAAGAGCCGCCTGGGCTCGTCGCTGCTGTCCGTCGTCGCTGTGATTGTCGTCGGAAACATCCTCTATGGCGCGGTTTTCGCACCACACCTCGTCACAAAGCTGGGCGGCTGGGTGACCGCGGGCCCGACGGAGCAGTTGTTCCCGGGCGTGCCGAATCAACCCAAGTAGTTCACCCAAGAGCCTGCGGCAGCACGACCTCGCCGACGCGCTCTAGATAAGGCCACGCGACGTCCGGCGGCAGGCCGCCGCACAACGGTGACAGGTTGAGCACCTGGCCGGCGCGGACCCGCGAAACAGCCTCTGGCACAGAGATAATGATGTGCGACGATCCCGTCTCGCGCAGTTCGTCGACGGTGTTGACGTGGCTGAAGCCGGCCGTGGTCTCGTCCCCGGGGTTCCAGGCGGCGTAGGTGCGCACATCGTGCAGCAGATGCTCGCCGATCTCTTTCCACGCCTGATCCACGTCGTCGGCGACGAAGACGACCGAGGGCGTGTCGCGGTCGGGAAAGAAGGTGGGCCCGGGCTGATGGCCGTGCTCGCGGCAGGCCTCCTCGTAGGCCTCCTGCATGCCTGGTGCGTTGGCGTTGCCCAGCATGCCCAGGCCGTACCTGCCGGCCCGGCGGGCCGCCGCCAACGTTCCGCCGCCCCACATCAGTCCCGGCCCGCCGGGAGTCAGCGGGCGCGGTGTCATGGTGATCCGCCGTCCGTCCTCGACGACGGTCTCACCGGCAAGCAGTCGCCGCAACAGCGCGAGTTTCTCGTCGCAGACGCGGCCACGCGTCTTGATCGGCACTCCGAAGTGCTCGAACTCCTCGGGCCGATAGCCCAAAGCCAGGATGTAGGACGCCCGCCCGTTGCTGATGATGTCGAGGACCGCCATGTCCTCGGCGAGACGCACGGTTTCGTAGAACGGAAGAATCAGGATCAGGCTCAGCGCCAGACGCTGCGTTCGCGCGGCCACCGCTGAGGCCAGCAAGAGCGGTGACGGCAGGTAGCCGTCCTCGGACCCGTGGTGCTCACAAAGCACGGCCGCCAAACCGCCGTGTTCCTCGGCCCAGGCGCACATTTCGGGTGCCGCGGAGTACAGATCGGTTGGGGGCGCTGCCCATTCAGGATCGCGCATGTCGAAACGCAGTGTGTACACGGCAGACTCCTAGGAGACCTAATCTTTGTGCTGCACGTTACACCTTCAGTCGAAGACGTAAAGCGGTAGCGGCGTGGGGATGTCCAGCGACTCAGCAGGCCCGGCGGCGCGGCGTGAACGCCGTACCGTATGTCGTTGCGGCAGAACCGGGATTGCTCAGTGCGGTGGGCCTGCCGTTGACGATCCCGCAGCACGCGTTTGTCGGCGGGTAGCTGGGGCCGGTTACTCTGCGGGCGTGACCTTCAACCCGCTCGAGGAGCTCACGCTGGAGCAACTGCGGCTCCGCACGAGCATGAAATGGCGCGCGCATCCGGCCGACGTTCTGCCGCTGTGGGTCGCCGAGATGGACGTCATGCCGGCCCCCACCGTGGCCGAGACCCTGCGGACGGCCATCGACAACGGCGACACCGGATATCCGTGCGGCACCGCGCTGGCCGAAGCGGTCAGTCAATTCGCCTCCGAGCGGTGGCAGTGGCACGACCTGGACGTCACTCACACCGCGATCGTCCCGGACGTCATGCTCGGCGCCGTCGAGCTGTTGCGTCTGGTCACCGACCGGGGCGACGCCGTCATCGTCAACCCGCCGGTGTACGCCCCCTTCTACGCGTTCGTCACGCACGACGGCCGCGAAGTCGTCGAAGCGCCACTGAACGCCGAAGGCCGAATCGATCCGGACGCGTTGGCGGACGCCTTCGCGCGCGCCCGGGCAAAGGGTGGAAACGTCGCGTACCTGTTGTGCAACCCGCACAATCCCACCGGATCGGTGCACACGGCCGACGAACTCGGGGCCGTCGCCGAGCTCGCCCGCCGGTTCGGCGTCCGGGTGGTATCGGACGAGATCCACGCGCCCGTCGTCTTGTCGGGATCGCGGTTCACCCCCTACCTCACCGTGCCCGGCGCGGAGAACGCCTTCGCCCTGACGTCCGCATCCAAGGCCTGGAGCCTGTCGGGGCTCAAGACGGCGCTCGCCATCGCCGGACCGGAGGCGGTCGCGGACCTGCGCCGGATGCCGGAAGAGGTCAGCCACGGGCCGAGCCACCTCGGCGTCATCGCCCACGCGGAAGCCTTCCGCACCGGGGGTGAGTGGCTCGACGACCTACTGCGCGGCCTGGATCGGAACCGGACGCTGCTCGGCGACCTCGTTGCAGAGCACCTGCCGAAGGTGAAATACCAATGGCCGCAAGGAACTTACCTCGCGTGGCTCGATTGCCGGGAGCTCGGCTTCACCGAAGACGCCGCCGACGGCCTCGCGGTGGTGGCCGACCTGTCCGGGCCCGCTCGGTGGTTCCTCGACCACGCCCGGGTGGCGCTCAGTTCCGGCCATGTCTTCGGCACCGGCGGCGCGGGGCACGTCCGACTGAACTTCGCGACGTCGGGGGCGATCCTCACCGAGGCCGTGTCCCGGATGGGCCGCGCCCTCGCCCACGCCCGCTAGGCCGGCATCTCCTCGGCGCCGCGGCCCAAGTTGCGGAAGCCCTCGGCGGGCCGCTTGAAGCCGAGCACGAACGGCAGTGAGCTCAACTCCAGCTTGACCGTCGCCCCGAGCCGGCGCAGGAACGTGGACTCGGCCGGTGCCAGCGAAACCTGCGACGTCGCGAGGTCGAGGTAGTGCGTCGGGGTCTCCCCGATCTCGTCGAAGACGTGGGTCAGCGGTATGCACAGTGAGCGCACCGGTTCGTCGAGGCACGCCGCGACGGGGTCGGTCATCAGCACGTATTCGACCACGGGCACCAAGTTTTTCAGCATGCGATGCACCAGGATGACATCGAAGCCCGCGAGCTCGGTGTGGCGCTTCACCCGCTGCTCGGCCACCTCACCCTGGTGGACGACGAACTTCAACGAGAGCTTGTCCAACTGCGCACAACTCGCACATTCGCAGGCCAGATCCTTTTGGAAGCGCTCACGCCGGGCGATGAACGCCTCCCGCATCCGAGATAGCCGGTCGCACACCAGCACTTTGGCGTCGCCGTCGGGCGCCCAGAAGAACGCGGCATCACCCTCGAGCTTCGCTAGCTTCAGGCCTCTGCCGGCGTCGATCACCGATTCCAGCAGACCCGCAACCGTCAACTGCGCATGGGCCAGGTGGGTGCGGTTCCACTGCATGTAGTGGGTATAGCCGCTGATGTCGGCAATGATCAGGACCGCGCGCCGAATCGCCATGAACAAACGAGTTTAATGTCCGCCCAACGCCTAGCCCAATGAAATCTCCCACTAGACGAACTCGCGTTGTCGAGAGAGGCTAACTCAAGGCGCCCGCCCACCGGAGGAGCTGAATATGCATGTGCTACGAACCCCGGACTCCCGATTCGAAAACCTGGAGGGCTATCCGTTCGTAGCGAACTACCTCGACGTGGCGGCGAGCGACACCCAGCCGCTACGGATGCACTTCCTCGATGAGGGCCCGGCCGACGGACCGCCGATCGTGCTGCTGCACGGGGAACCCACGTGGAGTTACCTCTACCGGACGATGATCCAGCCGCTGGCCGACGCAGGAAACCGCGTGCTCGCGCCCGACCTGATCGGTTTTGGTCGCTCCGACAAGCCCAGCCGGATGGAGGACTACACGTACCAGCGCCACGTCGAATGGGTGACCGCCTGGTTCGAGCGCCTGAACCTCAAGGACGTGACGCTGTTCGTCCAGGATTGGGGATCGCTGATCGGGCTGCGCATCGCCGCCGAGCACGGGGATCGCTTCGCTCGACTCGTGGTGGCGAACGGTTTCCTGCCCACCGCGGATCGCCCCACGCCGCCCGCCTTCCACGTCTGGCGGGCTTTCGCGCGCTACTCCCCCGTGCTGCCCGCCGGCCGCATCGTCTCCGTGGGGACCGTCCGCCGCGTTTCCGCCCGGGTGCGGGCCGGGTACGACGCGCCGTTTCCCGACAAGACATATCAGGCGGGGGCCCGCGCCTTCCCGCAACTGGTGCCGACATCACCGGACGATCCGGCGATCCCGGCGAATAGGGCCGCCTGGAAAGCGCTGGGCCAATGGGACAAGCCCTTCCTCGCCATCTTCGGGGCCCGGGACCCCATCCTCGGCCAAGCGGACCGGCCCTTGATCAAGCACATTCCCGGCGCCGCGGGCCAGCCGCACGCCCGCATCCGCGCCAGTCACTTCATTCAAGAAGACTCCGGACCCGAACTGGCCGAACGCATTCTGTCCTGGCAGCAGGCGCTGCGCTGACAGCGTCGGCGTCAAACCCGGCTTTTCTCAACAACTCTCGGCAGACGGCCGGTATGGCGTGGTGGTGAGTGTCGATCCGCAACATCGCCGCTCCCCTGTCGATCAGTGGTCTGGGATGCCCGCCCCTGACAGAGCCGGAACTGCGTCCTCGTCGTGTAGCAGCGACGCGGCGCCCGTCTTGAACTGGGTGAGCTTGTCGATGATCGTCTGTCCTTCTGGAGTGTGGCCCCAGATGCTGATGCCCTGGTGTGTGGTGGGTTCCCAGGTGGCCTCGTCGACGACGACCGGATTCCAACCAACTTCCCATTCGAACCCCGACGGCGTGACGGCGTAGAAGGACAGCTCCTTGTCGTTGGTGTGCTGGCCCACCCCGAGCGCCATCCGGAAGCCCAGTTGCTTGACCCGCTGGTAGGCGGCGGTCATGTCGTCGAGTTCGGCGACCTGGACGTTGACGTGCTGGACCCGGGTGCGGATAGGGTTCAGCCGCAGTCGGTTGACCGAAGCGATCGCCACGGTGTGGTGCCGCTCGTTGAACCGCAGGAAGCGAATCTTGAATCTGAGGCCGCTGATCGTCTCGTCGATGTAGTCGGACAACCGCGCGTCCAACACCGCGTCGTAGTAGCCCCGAAGCTGATGAGGCTTTGTGGTGGCGACCGCAACGTGCCCCAAACCTGCTGCGCCCGTGACGAACCCGCCACCCGCCACCATGCGCAACGGCGCCGCGCCGGGACGTGCGCGGGTGAAGACCTCCTGGGTCAGGCCGTTCGGTCCCCGAAACCGGACGAGCCGCTCCACGCCGCGCAGCGCCGCCTCCTCCTCGGTGCCCTCCGTCACGGGCACACCATGCTGGGTCACCCGCGCGAGCACGGTGTCGAAGGCGTCGTGGTCGTCCAGCTGCCAACCGACCGCGGTGACGTCCTCCGCGGGGCCGCGTTGCAGCAAGAACCGGCACTCGTTCTCGTCGAGGCGGAACCGCATGGCATCGTCGGTCGTCGCGTCGTCACAGTGCATGCCGATGGCGTCACGGCCGAATCGTCGCCAATCGCCGAACCTCTGCGTCTCGATCACCACGTAACCGAGGTGGACCCGGCCGAAAACCGACGGGCTCATCGCTCGTTCTCCAGGAAATCGATGACCAGCCGGTTGAACAGTTCGGCGCGTTCCCATTGCATCCAGTGCCCGGTGTGCGAGGTCATCACCAGGCCCGCGTTCGGCAGCGCGTTGAACAGCAGGGGGCCGCCCGACGGGCGGTTCACCTTGTCGTCGCGGCCCCATAGGACGAGCGTCGGTGTCGTCAGGCTGCGCAGCCGGCCGTCTCGGGTGAGGTCCATCCGCCACAGGGTGCGCAGCGCCGTCGGGCCGGAGGGGCGGCGCAGCGGCGGGTCCGCGACCACCTCCGGATCGATCGACGCGCGGTAGCGCAGGTCGATCAAGTCGTCGGGCACCTCGGCACCGTCGTAGACCAGATAGGTGCGGATGAACTCTGCGAGCTTCTCGCGGCTCGGGCCGTCGCCGCCGTAGTAGGACAGCAGGCTCCGCAATCCGGGTGTGGGCAGGCCCCTCGTGGTGCCGATCCCGCCCGGCCCCATCAGCACCAGCTTTCCGACGCGGTGCGGGGTGTCCAGGGCCAGCCGCAGGGCCGCCGCGCCGCCATACGAGTTACCGACGAGATGGGCGGTATCGATGCCGAGCTCGTCGAGCAGGCCGCGCATCATGTCGGCCAGGTAACCGAACGGATCGTCGTGGTCGACGCCCTTCACCGACCTGCCGTAGCCGGGCATGTCGGGAACGATAAGCCGGAAATGCGTTGCGAGGGCATCGATATTGCGCGAATAGTTCGACACTCCCGACGCACCGGGGCCACCGCCGTGCAGCATGACAACGGCCGGTCCGTTTCCCGTCTCGGAGACGAAGATGGGTTTCCCGGCGACGCTGACGGTCCGCTCGTCCAACTGCCTGGTGATCATGCGGTGACTCCGATCGGGGTGGCCGGGACGGGTGGCGTCAGGTCGGTGAAGCCTCTCGGCGGTGCCGGCAGCGAACGGCCCTCGCCGGCGGCGGCGAAGACGAATCCGTCGGGGCGCAGCACCACCGCCACCGCCTTCTTGCTGCGAAGCCACCGGGTCAGCGTGCCGTCGTCGTCGCGGATCGCACCGGCCTGCGGCGCGCCGGCCTTGATGGCCAGAACGCGAGCGCCCAGCCGCGCCCACCGATCGGCACCCGGCGGCGCCGCACCGAGATGCAGGACCGCCCAGCCCCCGCCGAGAACGTCGTCCGCCCGCAACGTCCTACCGGTGGCGTCGGTGACCCAGGGTTGCGGCAGCTGCCAACCGACCGCGGCGTGCGCCTCGGACGTGAAACACCCGTCGGGGTAGTGCGCGGGCGGAATCCAAATCAGGCTCTGCCCCGCTTTGAGCACGCCGGGGAGCCGGATCAGCGCGCGCAGTAAGTGGTTTCTCAGGAATGCCAACGACTTTCGGCGCTCGGTGATGAGACGTCCGTTGCGTACCGCCCGACGGGTGACCTCGGTGACGTGGGGTTTGCGCTCGGCCTGGTAGCTGTCGAGCAGTGCGTCGGGCGCGTGCCCGCGCGCCACCGCGGCTAGCTTCCAGCACAGGTTGGCCACGTCGCGCACGCCCGCCGACATGCCCTGGCCGATCCAGGGCGGCATGGCATGCGCCGCGTCACCGGCCAGGAAGACCCGCCCGACGCGCCAGCGGTCCGCGACGCGCACGTGGTGGCTGTAGATGACGGCACGCAGGATCTTCACCTGTTCTTCGGTGATGCCCTGCTCGTGCAGGACCTCCCACACGGCCTCATGGGTGACGAGTCGCTTCTCGTCCTCTCCGGCTCGGGCCGGGTACTCCCAGCGGTGATGCCCCAGCGGAGTCGGGCAGTCGACCGTCGGACGAGCGGGGTTGCAGTGAAAGCGCAACCGGTCGTGACCGTCCCACTCGCGGATCACCTTGGTGTCGATGACAACCCAGCGTTCGGCGTAGGTGCGTCCTTCGTATCCGACTCCGAGTTGGCCGCGGGTCGGCGACGCTCCGCCGTCCGCGGCGATCACATATGAGGCCTTCACGCGTTTGAAGGTGTCGGTGCGCAGGTCGGCGAGCATCAGTTCGGCCGTCGAGTCGCCATTGACCACGCGCAGGCATTCGTGTTCGAGCAATACCTCGACGTTGGGGTACCGGGCGACGCCCTCCCGGAGCACGTGATCGACCGCGGGCTGGTACAGGAACTGTTGCGGCGGGTGCCCGCAGCCCCGGGATGTCATGGTGGTCTCGACGAACGGCACCCCGTCGGCGTCGACCCACGCCAGCGGCCGGTCGGGCAGCATGTCCCGTTGCAGCCGGTCCGCCAAGCCGACGGACTGCCAGATCCGCATCACCTCCTCGTCGGTCGAGATCGCCCGCGCCCGCCCGTACACGTCGGGGTCGCGCTCGATGACGACGACGTTAAGCCCCATGCCACCAAGGAGATTCGCGGCGGTGGCGCCAGTGGGCCCATAGCCGATCACCGCTACGTCATAGGTCGGGTGCTCGTTCATTGCCCTCTCGCCTTCGTGTCGGGCTTGTTATGTAGTGATCGCTACGGTAATGTAGCGATCACTACAGAGTCAAGGACCTCCAGCGAGGAGTTTCAGTGGCCGCTAACGACAAGCCGCAAAAGTCGAACAGGCGCCGCCGCGTCGACGGCGAAGCGTCCAGAAACCGCATCCTGGACGCAGCCACCGAGATCGCCAGCGAACGCGGCTACGAGGGCACCAGCATCGGCCTGGTCAGCGCCAAGTGCGGCCTGCCGGCCAGTTCCATCTACTGGCACTTCAAAGACAAGGATGATCTGATCGCCGCGGTCATCGAACGCAGCTTCGCGCACTGGCTTTCGGCATGGCAGATGCCCGCCGAGGGGACCGCGCGCGAGCGCTTGGTTGCGGTGGCGATGCAGATCGCCAAGGCGCTGCTGGACTCACCCGATTTTCTGCGACTCGGCTTGATGCTCGCCCTGGAGCGACGGCCCGTCGAACCGCGCGCCCGGGCCATGTTCCTGGAGGTCCGCGACCGGGCCTTCGAGACGCTGACGCCCGCCATCCGCGATCTCGCGCCCGGGTTGACCGATGCACAGGTCGGCCAGTTGGTCACCTACGGGATCGCCGGGGCCGATGGCCTGTTCGTCGCCAAGGAGATCGGCGGGGATTCCGTCGACCTGCCGGCGCTCTTCGAGTTGCACGCGGCCGCCCTGCACGACGGCGCCCTCCGCATGGCCGCCGAGAACACCAAGTGACCCCCGTCGAGCAATGGCCGGTGGCCATCATCGGATCGGGCAACATCGGCACCGACCTCATGCTCAAGATCCTGGGTGCCGACGGCCCGCTCACCGTGGCCGCCATGGTGGGAGTCGACCGTGACTCGGACGGGCTGGCCCGGGCGCGGCGAATGGGCGTGCCGGTCACCGCCGAAGGCGTCGACGGGTTGCTGGGCATGCCGGACTTTGCCCGCATGAAGCTCGCCTTCGACGCCACCTCCGCCGACGCGCACCGCGCCAACTGGGCGGCGTTGCGAGACAGCGGGATACGAATGCTCGACCTCACGCCCGCGTCGGTCGGCCCGATGTGCGTGCCCGTGGTCAACCTTGACGACCACCTCGACACACCCAACCTCAACATGGTGACCTGCGGCGGGCAGGCAACGGTGCCGATCGTTGCCGCCGTCGCCAGGACGGGAATCGTCTCCTACGCCGAGATCGTCTCGTCGATCTCGGCGAAGTCCGCGGGCCCGGGCACCCGGGCCAACATCGACGAATTCATCGAAACCACCTCCGCCGCAGTACAAGTCGTCGGTGGTGCGCAGCGCGGCAAGGCCGTCATCATCGTCAACCCCGCCGAACCCCCGGTGCCCATGCGCAACACCGTGTACTGCCTCGTCGACGGGGACGTCGACCACCGCTCGATCGAGAACCAAATCCTCGACATGGTCGCCCGGGTCGCCGCGTACGTGCCCGGCTATCGGCTGAAGCAAGACGTGCAATTCGAGGTGTTCGGCCATGACGATCCGCTCTGCATACCTGAAACCGGCAAGTTCACCGGCACCCGTGTCACGGTGATGCTCGAGGTGGCCGGCGCCGGCGACTACCTGCCCGCCTACGCCGGGAACCTCGACATCATGACCTCCGCCGCCAAGGCCACCGCCGAGCGCCTGGCTCTGCATGCCATGCGGCCCGCCCAAACTGCCGGTGCCACAACATGACCCAACGCATCTATGTCAGCGACGTGACCCTGCGCGACGGCATGCACGCGGTGCGCCACCAGTACAGCATCGAGCAGGCCACGATCATCGCCCGGGCACTCGACGAAGCGGGGGTTGACTCGATCGAAGTCGCTCACGGTGACGGGTTGTCGGGTTCGAGCTGCGTGTACGGGTTCGGGGCGCACACGGACGACGAATGGATCGAGGCCGTCGCCGCCGCCGTCGATAACGCGAAGATCGCGACGCTGCTCCTGCCGGGTGTGGGCACCCTGCGCGACCTCAGGGACGCGCAGCGCGCCGGCGCAACCGTCGTGCGTGTCGGCACCCACTGCACCGAAGCCGACATCGCCGCCCCTTATCTCGCCGCCGCCCGCGCCCTGGGCATGGACGCCGTCGGCTTCCTGATGATGAGCCATATGACCAGTCCCGCCGGCCTGGCCGCCCAGGCCAAGCTGATGGAGGGATACGGCGCCACCTGCGTCTATGTCGTGGATTCGGGCGGCGCGATGACGATGCGCGATGTCGGTCACCGAGTCTGCGCCCTGCGCCAAACCCTTTTGCCCACAACCGAGATCGGCATCCATGCCCACCACAACCTGGCGCTGGGCGTCGCCAACTCGATCACCGCCGTCGAGCACGGCGCTTACCGCGTCGACGCCTCCCTGGCGGGCATGGGAGCGGGTGCCGGGAACGCGCCGCTGGAGGTCTTCATCGCCGCGGCCTCCCGCCTTGGCTGGAGCCATGGCTGCGATCTCCATCTTTTGCAGGACGCGGCCGACGACCTCGTCCGGCCCTTGCAAGACCGGCCCGTGCGGGTCGACCGCGAGACGTTGACCCTCGGCTACGCGGGCGTGTACTCCAGCTTTCTGCGGCACGCGGAGGCGGCCGCCACCCGGTTCAACATCGACGCCCGCACGCTGCTCGAAGAGGCCGGGCGGCGCGGGATGGTGGGCGGCCAGGAGGACATGCTCGTCGACATCGCCCTCGACCTCACCGGCGCTGATGGGCCTCAGCGCGTGACGGCCAGTACGGCTTCCGCCAGCTCGGGCCGGCAGACCACCAAATCCGGCAACTTCGGGTCTGATCGGTTGTAGGCCAGGGCTGACCCGTCGATCCGCGAGGTATGCAGACCGGCGGCTCGGGCCACGGCAACTGGGGCGGCCGAATCCCACTCGAATTGGCCGCCGGCATGCACGTAGACATCCGACAACCCCTGGATGAGCGAAGCCACCTTGGCGCCGGCGGAACCCATTTCGACCAGCACCCCGTCCAGCGCGTCGCGGACGGTCAGGGCGATGGCAGGCGGCCGGGTGCGCGACACCACGATGCGCGGCTTGCCGGGCACCGAGGGAGGCGACTCGACCTCGGGGGTAGCGAGGGTGATGCCCTGCGCCGGCAGCGCTACCGCGCCGGCAACCAGCTCGCCGGCCTCCCACAGCGCGACGTGCACGGCCCAGTCGTCGCGCCCGAGCTCGGAGAATTCCCGCGTCCCGTCGAGCGGATCCACGATCCACACGCGCTCGGAGCGCAACCGGACCGGATTGTCGATACCCTCTTCGGACAGCACGGCGTCCTCGGGCCGCTCGTCGGCGAGAGCCGCCATCAGGTAGTCATGGGATCGCTTGTCCCCCGCGGCTTTCCGCTCGCTCGCTTCCGCGCCGGCGAACTCTTCCCGGACCGAGAGCAACAGCCGGCCCGCCTCGGTGGCCAACCGTGCGGCCAGTTCGTGGTCGTCCGTCAGTTGCAGGGCCATCACAATCCTTAAGTTGGTAGCGTTGACCAACTTTACCCTGCCAAGACAACGCTGACGGGCCCCACCCCGGGTGGGAGGTTTCGGCCGTAATCTGGTGATGTGAGCGGGGGCAACGTTCCTTTATTGAGCCGGTTGCGACGCGTTCCACGGGGGCGTCTGATCGTGGTCGGCATCGTGTCGGTGGTCGCGCTGGGCGGCGTCCTCGCCTTCGTGGGGGCGAAGCTGGCCGAGGACGACCACGGCGCCGGGCCACCCAGCGCCCAGCCGCCACCACCGCAGAGCTTTGCCATCCCGGGTTGTTACAACCTGTCCGTCCCGCCGGTCGAGCGCCCGAAGCGGCTCAACGTGCTGGGCTGCGCAAGCGTAGCCGTTGCGCTGCAAGACATGTCGTGGAGCTCGTGGGGGCCGCAGGGCGCCGACGGGACCGGCACGGCCGTGTTCAAGGTCTGCGACCCGAATTGCGCAGCGGGGTATCAACTGACCGAACCGGTCGTCGTACACGCGTGGAATCCGCAACCGCCGCGGCGCGAGGCCATCTGCCAGGTCGGCTTGAACATCTTCGCCGACATGATCCTGGCCTTCCCCAAGGGCGTCCCGCCACCGAATGTGCAGAAGATGAACGCCCAATACAACGGGCAGCCGGCGGTGCACTTCGCCAACTACTCGAGCGGCGACACGCGCGGCACCCAATTCATCGGCTACACGTACTGCAACTAGCCGCTAGACGTAATGGCGGCGACCCGCCGCGCTCGCGATCGCCGCTAGACCTCGATCACCACGGCGCCGCCCTGGCCGCCGCCCGCGCACATGGCCGCGACGCCGATGCCGCCGCCCCGGCGGGCCAGCTCATAGGCCAGCGTGGTGACCATGCGCGCACCCGATGCCGCGATCGGGTGGCCGAGGCTGCAGCCGCTGCCGGAAAAGTTGACCTTCTCCTCGTCGATGCCGTACTGCCGGCACGCCGCGATCGGCACGGAAGCGAATGCCTCGTTGATCTCCCACAGCGCCACGTCGTTGACGGACAGACCGGCCCGCTGCAGCACCTTGCCGATGACCTTGACGGCCCCCAGGCCCGTGTCCCTGGGTGCGACACCCGCGGCCGCCCACGCCCGTACCGTGCCCATCACGTTCAGGTTCTCGGCGGCGGCGTAGTCACGGTCGACGAGCGCCACCGCCGCGGCGGCGTCATTGGTGCCGCTGCTGTTGCCCGCCGTGATCGAGAATCCCTCGATCTCGGGGTGCAGCACCTTGAGCCCGGCGAGCTTCTCGACGGTGGTGTCCCGGCGGGGATGCTCGTCGACGGAGAACTCGGTCACCGAACCGTCGAACTGCGTGATCTTCAGCGGGACGATCTCGTCGAGGAACTTGCCGGCGTCCATGGCCGCGATGGCGCGCTGATGGGACCGCGCGGCCCAGGCGTCCATCTCTTCACGAGTGATGCCAACCGCCTGTGCGGTATTCCAGCCGACCGTGATCGACATGTCCTTAGCTGGCGCATCGGGGGTCTCGACATGGGTCGGCGGCATCCAGCGCTCCTCGAACTTCAGCTCGGGGCCGGGGATGCGCCAGTTCGTCAGCGGCGTCATCGACAACGACTGCACCCCGCCGGCGATGAGCACGCGTTCCATCCCGGAGCCGATCTGGGCCGCGGCGTTGCCGATGGCGGTCAGGCTGCCCGCGCAGTGCCGATTCACCGACTGACCGGGAATGTCCTCCATACCGGTCGCGGTGGCCGCATACCGCGCCAGATCACCACCGCCATAATGTGATTCGGCGAAGATGATGTCGTCGATCGCGGAGGGGTCAACGCCGGATCTGCGCACCACCTCGGGAAGCACCGCGGTGATCAGCGTCTCGGGCGGTGTGTTGACGAGCGTGCCCTTGAAGGAGCGGCCGATCGCCGTCCGAACGGCTCCGACGATGACGGGTGTAGCCATGTTTTCAACCTCGACGGGTCTGGCTGCGATGGGCAGCGCGGATGTCAGCAGATAACGCGAATCGTAACAAATACCGTATGGCCAATAGTAAACGGCCTAAGTTCACCGGGCGCGGGAGGACGACGAGAGCCGACCGGTCGATGTTCTGACACAGGACACAATGGGCCCATGACAACCAGATCAGCCGCCGAGCGTGACACCACCCAGCTGGCCGCGTACCGCGTCGCTGCGATGCTCCTCGGCGTGGGGACGCTTCACTTCCTAGCGCCCAAACCGTTCGACACCATCGTTCCCGCCGAGCTGCCCGGAAACCCGCGGTTCTACACCTACGCGTCCGGTGTGGCCGAGGTGGGCGTCGGGGCGGCGTTACTGCCGCGACGCACCCGGCGATTGGCCGCGCTCGCGGCGGCCGTGTTGTTCATCGGTGTGTTCCCGGCCAACGTCAACATGTGCCGGTTGTGGTGGAACAAGCCCTGGCCGATGCGGATCGCCGCCCTGGCGCGGCTACCCCTGCAGATCCCGATGATCACCACCGCGCTCAAGATCAGCCGTAACAGCTGACTTTCACGGTGGTCACGCGTGCCACAGCCGTCCCCAGCCCGAGGGATGCTCGAAGTGCCCGGCTCTCAGCGACACTGTGCGCGTGTCGCGGCTCCACGTTCCGTCGCCCGCTGTTGTCGCTCGGAGGCGGGCAATTTGTGCGGCTCCCGGCGCGGGGACTGGTGTGGCCCCTGTGACCGATGCGGCCGACGTGATCAGACCAACCACGTTGTGCCGCAAGCGCAGTCACGCCACGGCATCGACTGAACGCCCGAGGAACGCCATCAGCCGGGCCGTCGGCGTCGCATCCGCCGGTGCGGCCTGGGCCGGACCGAAGCCACCCGGCCGCCGCAACATCTGCTCCGGCACCGACTCCACCAGCGCGCGGCTCAGCGTCAGCAGGTCCTCGGGCAGCTCGATCAGCCGCCCTTGTGAGCGATGGATGTCCCAGGCGTGCATGGCCAAGTCCGAGACGGGATAGGTCAGCGCACGATGCAACGAAACCTCGCCTTCCGGCGATGTCCGCATCCCGTCGAAGTCGGTGCCTGGCAGCGCGTCCCGTAGTCGCGTCGCCAGCTCACGAAGCCGCGCCGCCGGCTTGTCGCACATCCATTCCGACGGCTGTGAGGGGCCTCCCCAGATCTCGCCGTTCTCCACGAGCGTCACGACTTTCGCTGCGCTGCCGGTGGCGTGACCAACCAGCTCGCGCAGGCTCCAGCCCTCGAGGTTGGATGGCTGGTCCCAGCCGTCCGGTGAAATGCGGTCGACGGCCTCGATGAGGAGATCGAGCGCCTCGGTAGCCATCCCGCCGATCGTGGATGTCGTGTCGTCCATTGCGTGTATCTCCTTGCCAGAAGACAGCTTCGAATCACTGCGCGGCCGCGGTCCGTCCAACGTCTCAGCGCGATGCAGCCACACAAACTTGTTCTGTCCCGCGGCGCCTGCCAGGAAAGGCCGCACCAGGCGTGGGTAGGCCCTTATCGCTTCCGCACGCGGGATCAATTCGGGCCTTTCGAGCGCATACTGGCCGCCGTTCCATGTCAACCGGCACTTACCGGCGTCCAGCACATTCTCCAACCAGTCGACATGGGGGTACGCCGCCGCCAGCACGAAGCCATCTCCGAGCGGATAGGCGCTCAACGGCGTCACATACGTTCGGCCGCTGCGCCGGCCGACGTGCCGCAGTGCGCTCAGGTTGAAGTACAACATTCCCAGTCGGGTTCCGGCGACGGTGCGTAGATAGGGATTCCCGCGCTTGGTCAGTTGGCGCGTCCAGTCGCTGACACGTTGGATTCGCATCAGCATTCCCCAGCCGAGCAAGAGCAGATAGAGGACTGCGAAGACAGCTGCCGCGATGGCGGGCAGCACCACGAGCACACGCCACAGTCGCCGGCTGGTCATGCGGCAGCCTCCTAATGTCCTAGCAGGAAAAATTTCCGCTACCGTCGGCCGCGTACCGTCCAGAAGTCTAGGCTCGCAGCGCCGGTTACACAGGAGGTCCGCGTGGGCAAGACAGATATCGCAGCGCTTCTCGCGGTCGCCGCCGCCCTGATGGTTGGTATCGGAGACGTCATCCAGCAGCGATCCGCCCAGCAGGTCACCGATAAGCCGGTCGGCACCCTTGCGCTGTTCCGCCGGCTGCTTCGCGATCGCCAATGGTGGACCGGCAGCCTGGTGGCCGGCGCGGGGTTCGGCTTTCAGGCCGCCGCTCTGGGACTGGGTTCGGTGGTGCTCGTGCAGGCAATTTTGGTGACGTCGTTGCTGTTCGCGTTGCTCATCAGCGCTCGGGTGAACCACCGGAGAATCAGTGTGCTCCAAGGGATTTGGGCCGTATTACTGGCGGCCGCGGTGGCGGTGGTGGTAACCGTCGGCGACCCGCAGGAGGGAACGCCGCGCGGGTCGGTGCAGACGTGGACCATCGTGGCGTTGGTCATGGGTCCGGCCCTGATCCTGTGTGTCATCGGCGCGCGCATATTTCCGGGCGCGGTCGGCGCGTTGTTGCTGGGCCTCATGTCCGGCTCGCTGTGGGGATTGTTCTCGGTGTTGACCAAGGGCGTTGTCGACCAACTCGACCACGGCATCCCGGCGTTACTGCGCTTACCCGAGCTGTACGTGTGGGTGGTGGTGGCGATCGCGGCCACGGCCTGGGAACAATCGGCCTTTCGGGCCGGCCCGCTCACCGCATCGCTTCCGGCGGTCACCGTCGCCGAGCCCGTCGTCGGATCGGTGCTCGGTGTCACCGTGCTGGGCGAGACGCTGCGAACCAACGACGTCGGCCTGGTGGCACTGGGCCTGTCGGTCGCGGTGATGGCGGCGGCCACGGTGGCCCTGGCCCACAGCCAGGCCACCGGCGCCCCGCCAGCCGACGAAAAGCCCGCGGTATCAGCCTGATCCGATGCGCGAGCCGACTCGGTGCGCCGTACCGTCCGGATCGACGTAGGCGAATTCGCGCAGACCGTAGTCCGTGTCCTGCGGTGGGATCAGGCGGCCGCCGAGATCTTTCAGTGCCGCCCACTCCGCGTAGAGGGCGTCGGCGTCACTGACGTAGAAGTACACGCTGGCGGCCGTGCGCAGTGGGTCGTGCTCGTCCCATTCGGTGAGGTGAATCGACACCGATCCGCGGTCAGCGAACCCATAGCGAGCAGGACCTTCGTATGCGCGCGCGTCGAAGCCGAGTCGTCGATAGCGATCCAGGGCGGCGTCCAGATTCAGGACCGGGACGATCGGCGCTACCGATGTGAAGTTGACTGCGGACACGCATCGAACATATCCCTTGACTCCGAATGTCCTCGCGGCGGAAGGCTGTCGTCGTACGCTTCGTCCACCAATAAGTTGTCAATATGCGACGCGCCGGGGGTGCGCGAAATGCTTGAGCGGGGGCTCAGGCAGGAAGGGCCCTCGACATGCGCCAGCTGAAAACCGCGGTCGCCGTTGCCGCTGCCGGAATCCTGCTCTCCGGTTGCGGCCACAGTGGTGGCGGCACCGCCTCGCCATCCACCACGGCCACCACGGCTTCGCCGAAAGGCCCACTGACGAAAGATCAGCTGGCCAACCTGATGCTCAGCCCGAACGAGCTGGACACCGCGCTCGGCGTCACGGGTACGTATAGCGACCCGCCGAAAACCGCTCTGGCGGAAGACCCCGTCAAGCGCAGCGATTACACAGTTCCCGCCGAATGCAACTACGCCATCCGCGCGGCCCTGGCAGCCGTTTATGCCGACAGCGGGAACAGCGCGGTTTACGGCTATCACGACGTCGCGCCCGCACCGGCAGGTGCGACCGAGATGGAAAGGCCGGACGTAGACCAGTTCGTGGTGTTGTTTCCTTCGCCGGATCAGGCGACAGCCTTTTACACCGCTTCGTCTCAGCGCTGGCCGGCCTGCGCCGACCGTCAGGACACCGTTCCCGCCGAAGGCGGCCAACCCGAATTGCAGTGGAAGGTGGGGCAGGTCTCCAACGCCAACGGAGTTCTCAGCGCTCCCGTGACGGTGACCATCAACGGAAGCAGCGGGAACGTGACCATGCCCTGCCAGCGGGCACTGACGGTGCGCAGCAACGTCGTCATCGACGTCGACGCTTGTCGCAGGGACGTCGGAGATCTCGGTGTCCAAATCGCCAACCAGATCGCGGCGAAGATCGACAAGCAATAGGCGAAGCACCGGTCTGCGCGCCGGCCGAACGCCTTTGGTCGCCGCCCGTTCACCTGCCTGCAGTAGCTAGTGTTCACGCCCCCGGCGTACGATCTTGCGGCCGGTCAGCGACGACACTTGCGCCACCACCGATCCTGGCGGTAAGCCGTAGCTGCACACGATGTCGCGACCCGGTTTCGTGCAGCCTGCTCGAAGGGTCGGTCGCGGAGTGTCGAGGAGGAACGAATGAGCGGATCGGAGAGGGCGGCCGAACGCAGCGGGGAGCGACCGGTGATTCACCTGTCGCAGTTGCTGCGCGCGCCGGTGATCGCCCGCGCCGGGGAAACCGTCGGCCGGGTCGAGGACGTGATCGTCCGGCTGCGGGGCGCCGACGAGTATCCACTGGTGACCGGGATCGTTGCGGGGGTCGGCGGTCGGCGCGTGTTCATCGGCGACAAGTCCATCGATGAATACACCGCGGACCGAGTCCTGTTGACCAAGAACAAGGTTGACCTTCGCGGCTTCGAGCGCCGCAACGGCGAGGTGCTGTTGCGCGCCGACGTGTTGGGCCACCGGTTGATCGACGTGGCCAACGTGGAGCTGATTCGCGCCTACGACGTGGAGCTGGAAGATATCGGCGGCGCATGGATGCTGACGCGCGTGGACACTCGACGGCCACCGCGGCTGTTCGGGCTGATCAAGCCGTCCGGTGGGCACGCGGCCCGCGATTGGAAGGCGTTCGAACCGCTGATCGGCGACGCTCGCTCCGACGCCGTGCGGCGCCTGTCGGATCGGTTCGGTGAGTTCAAAGCCGCCGAGATCGCCGATCTTCTGGAGGAGGCGGACAAGGCCGAGGGCGGCGAGATCCTCGACCGGGTGCGCAGCGACCCCGAACTGGAAGCCGACGTGTTCGAAGAACTGGAGCCGGAGAAGGCCAGCCGACTCCTCGACGGCATGCCCGACAACGAGGTTGCCGCGCTGCTGGGCCGGATGCGGGCCGACGACGCGGCCGACGCGATCGCCGACCTGCGCCAGTCGCGACGCCGCCGCGTGCTGGACCTGATGCCGGGCCCGCAGCGCACCAAGGTCATCACCTTGATGGGCTTCAATCCCGAAAGCGCCGGCGGCCTGATGAACGTCGACTTCGTATCGTGCGCCGCGACCACGACGGCGGCCGAGGCGTTGGAGCTGATCGCGACCGCCAGCACCATACAGCCGGAGGCGCTCATCAAGGTGCATGTTCTCGACGCGGACGGACGACTCGACGGGGTGGTCTCGGTGATCACGCTGTTGCAGGCCCAGCCCGGTGAAACCCTTGAGCGGCTGATGGATTCGGACCCGGTGCGGGTCACCGCCGATGCGGACCTGACTGATGTCGCGCTGTTGATGGCCGACTTCAACCTGTACTCCATCCCGGTGGTGGACGAACAGGACCGTGTGCTCGGGGTGGTCACCGTCGACGATGTGCTCGAGGCGACCATCCCCGAAGACTGGCGTCGGCGCGAGCCGGCGCCGCGCCCCATCCGCGAGCTCGCCCCCTCCGATGCCCCCAACGCGCGCGTGCCGGGAGGTAACACGCCGTGACGGCCGGTCGCGAAGAGACGGCACCGAGCGCGGTGCTCGACACCGCGCACCTGGGTGATATCGAGGGCGCGTTCGGACGGATCAGCGTCGGCGAAACCGAGCACGCACGCACCTGGAAGACACGGTTGCTGACCCTGCTGGCGATCGTCGGTCCGGGGATCATCGTGATGGTCGGCGACAACGACGCCGGCGGCGTAGCCACCTACGCCCAGGCCGGGCAGAACTACGGCTACTCCCTGCTGTGGGTGCTGCTGCTGTTGATACCCGTGCTGATCGTCAACCAGGAAATGGTGGTCCGGCTCGGGGCGGTCACGGGCGTCGGACACGCGCGGTTGATCAACGAGCGCTTCGGCCGCGGCTGGGGTTGGTTCTCGGTGGGCGACCTGTTCTTGCTGAACTTCTTGACGATCGTCACCGAGTTCATCGGCATCAGCCTGGCCGCCCAGTACATCGGTGTCTCCAAATACGTGGTGGTGCCGGTCTCCGCGGTGGCGCTGGTCGCGATCATGGCGAGCGGAAGCTTCCGGCGCTGGGAGCGCGCCATGTTCGTCTTCATCGCCGTCACCCTGCTGCAGATCCCGATGCTGCTGATGTCCCACCCGCAGTGGGGCGAGGCAGCGAAATCCTTCGTGATACCCCGCATTTCGGGTGGCGTGAGCTCGGACGCGGTGCTGCTCATCATCGCCATCGTCGGCACCACCGTGGCGCCCTGGCAGCTGTTTTTCCAGCAGTCCAACGTCGTCGACAAGCGCATCACCCCGCGCTTCATCGGCTACGAACGCGCCGATACCGTGCTGGGCGCCTTCGTCGTCGTCATCGGTGCGGCGGCGCTGGTGATGACCGGCGAATGGGCGGCACGTTCCACGAACACCATCGGTGGTTTCACCGATGCCGGTGCCACAGCACACCTACTCGGGGAACATCGGGGGACGCTCGGCTGGATCTTTGCGATCGTGCTGATGGACGCCTCGATCATCGGCGCCGCCGCGGTGACCCTGGCCACCAGTTACGCCTTCGGTGACGTGTTCGGCCTGAAGCACTCGCTGCACCGCGGATTCGCCGATGCCAAGCAGTTTTACCTCTCCTACACCGCCATGGTGGTGTTGGCCGCCGCCATCGTCCTCATACCGGGCGCTCCGCTCGGCCTGATCACCACCGCCGTTCAGGCCCTCGCCGGGCTACTGCTGCCCAGTGCCAGCGTCTTTCTGCTGCTGCTGTGCAATGATCGGGAAGTGTTGGGACCGTGGGTCAATCGCCCCTGGCTCAACGGGGTCGCCGGGTTGATTGTGGGCACGCTGCTTTTGCTGTCCGGAATCCTGATGGCCACCACCCTGTTCCCCAAACTCGATGTCGTCGCGGTCGCCGGCTATCTAACCCTGGTCCTGATCGTCCTCGCGGCGGCGGCCGTGCCGGCGTTGCGCTGGATGGCTCGCCGGCAACCCGCAGCGCCCCCGGCGCCACTTCCGGCACGGGGAGTGGATCGCAACACCTGGCGCATGCCACCGTTGGCCCTGCTGGAGCCGGTCACCTGGTCACCGGGCACCCGTCTGGGCATGATCGCGCTGCGCGGTTATCTGATCCTCGGCGCATTGCTATTGGTGGTCAAAGCAATACAGCTCAGTCACTGACGGCTTGCCGAATTCGGCGGGCCACCTCGCCGTACCGCTCGAAACGCTCGGGATCGCCCACGGCGTTGTAAAGCACGAGCCGCGTGGCCTTACCGGCATATTTCTCCCTCAGCGCGTCGGCCAGCCCGTCCCACGTCGACTCGGTGGCAAAGACCGCGATGTGGTCGTCGCTGACCTGGGCCGCCATGCCAGCGATGTCCCCGGCCTTCTGCTTTTCCCGAATCCGGGCGGTCGTGCCCTCGAACCCGGCCTGGTCCCAGATGAACGCGTAATTCGGTGTGCTGCCGTAGAAGGCCATGCTGGCCCGCACCAGTTCGCGTTGCTTGTGGAGCTCCTCGTCGCCGTCGCCGACGATGGTCATCACCGGAACGATCACCGCGAGGTCCGACGGCGAGCGTCCCGCCTTGGCCGCCCCGTCGGCGATGTTCGGCAGCACGTGACGGGCGATGTAGCCCGGCTCGCCGAGTGGGTGCACGTGCACCCCGTCGGCCACTTCGCCCGCCATCCGCAGCATCCACGGATTGACCGCTGCGATATCGACTTTCGGATCGGGCGCCTCGATGGGACCCGGGCTCCATTGCGGGGTGATGAAGTCGAGGTCATAGAAGTCGCCGTGGTGCTCGAGCGTCCCGGATCGAAACGCCGCGAAGCACGCCTTGACGGCGAACAAGTAGTCGCGCAGCCGGGGGCCGGGCCGCTCGAACGCCACGCCGTAGCGCCGGACGACGTGCGTGCGCACCTGGGTGCCCAGGCCCAGCCGGAAGTTTCCGCCGGTCGCTTCCTGAAGCTCCCACGCCGTGGCCGCCGTGACGAAGGGGCTGCGCGGGAAGGCCACCGCTACGCCCGTGGACAGCTCGAGACCCGGAGCGGCCTGCGACGCCACGGCGGCGTTGAGGTAGGCCGTGCGCCCCGTCTCGGTGAACAGCAAGCCGGAGAATCCGCCGGATTGCGTTCGCCGGGCCAGGTCGCCGATCTGGTGTAGCGGCTGCGGGACCGTCATCGCGTCGACGTGCATTCCTCGGAGCCTACGTGGGGCCGGGCGCTGGTTGGGCCGCGGGACAACCGCGCCGGCGATATTCGCCTCTTGCTGGGCGGCCGGTTCACAGTGTTAGCTCTGTAGGCAACAGCAACCACCGCCGTTTCGCTAATAGGAGGCTTTCGAACATGCTTCGTGGATTGGTCATCGCTGGAGCAATCGCAGTGGGAATTGCCCTGGCTCCCCCGGCCCTGGCCACCCCGCCGACGACGACAACCACGACAACGACTTCACCGACGACGGGCGGCAGCGTTTACTACCCGAACTGCAAAGCGGCGTGCGCCGCCGGCGCCGCCCCGATCTACGCGGGACAGCCGGGATACCGGGCGCCGCTCGATCGTGACGGCGACGGCATCGCGTGCGAAGTCTGCCACTGAGGCTGCGGCGCTCGATGTCCGTGTCCACGGTGCGGTGGCTCGCCGTCATCGCGGTGGCCTGTGCCGGTCTCATGGCGTGCGGGTCGCAGCACGCCGCACCGCCCAACGCGTCCAGTTCGAGCGCGACGAAGTCGTCGGCGCCTCCGAGTTCGAGCGCACCGAGCTCAGTCGGCTCTCCCGCGACCACCAGCACGCCGGCGTGCGTCGGTTTATCGATATGCTCGCCACCGCCTCCGGATGCCGAGGGGAATCCGGCGTGTTACTACGCCGACGGGTGGCGCGCCGATTCCTCAGGCGCCGGGATCGAGGTGTGGTACTTCCGTGACCCGAAGGACCCGTCCCAGCCGGCCAAGATCACTGCGTTGGTGCGGAAGAAGGATGGCACCACCGAATCCCAGGACGCCGACATCGCCGCCGATCAACAAGTGCATCGGTTCGGATTCACGAGCGTGGCGGCGTCCGCGGTGCAAGAGGTCTTGCTCAGCAGCGTCGGCGGCCGCTGCTTCGTCATCGGGCCCGGCTGACGCCCGCGTGCTCAGCGCTTCGGGGGACGGTGGCTTACCGGAGCGGTAAAGCCTTGGGTGTCGTCGAAGTGAGCCCACTGCCCGTCATCGTTGACCTCCATGCGCCAGCCCAGCTCGGTGCTGCCGCCAATGGAACGAATGAACCAGGCGTGCGCGGACTCCGCGTCGGCGAAATCCTTCGTCGCGACAACCCGCCCACGTGGGTCGACGACGCGAAACTCAGCCATGGGACGTGATTATCCCTGCCAGCGGCTTTTCAATCGAGCTAATCGGCCATTTGCCGACAAAGCCGACGGCGAACAGTGTTCCCGGAGATCTGGCAAATCCCCGACTACACGGTGCGGGTCAAGCGGTCGGCGAGCAACTCGGCGAACCTGGCCGGATCGTCGAGCGCGCCGCCCTCGGCGAGAAGCGCTGTGCCATAGAGCAATTCGGCAGTCTCGGCAACCTCGGCCAGTGCGGCATCTCCGTCGGCCTTCTTCTGCGCCTCGCGGAGGCCGGTGACCAGTGGATGGTTGGGGTTCAGTTCGAGGATTCGCTTGCCGACGGGGATGTCCTGACCGGACGCACGGTAGAGGCGGGCGAGGGCAGGCGTGATGCCGAAAGCGTCGGTGATCAGGCAGGCCGGCGAGTCCGTCAGACGGCTGGAAAGCCGTACCTCCTTGACGTGTTCGCTCAACGTCTCCTTCATCCAGGTCAGCAGCTCGGCGAATTCCTTCTGCTGCTCCTCGCGCTCGGCCTCGCTCTCCTCGCCTTCGGAGCTGAGGTCCACCTCGCCCTTGGCGACCGACTGCAGCGGCTTGCCGTCGAACTCGGTCACGGTCCCCACCCAGACTTCGTCGACCGGGTCAGTGAGCAGTAGGACCTCGTAACCCTTGGCCTTGAAGGCCTCGAGGTGCGGCGACTTCAGGATCTGTTGCCGCGTCTCACCCGTAGCGAAGAAAATCTGCTCCTGGCCGTCCTTCATGCGCTCCACGTACTCGGCGAGGGTGGTGGCCTCCTCCTCGCTGTGCGTCGAGGCGAATGAGCATATCTGCAGCAGGGTCTCCCGGTTGTCGAAGTCCGACAGCAGCCCCTCTTTGACGACTCTGCCGAATTGAGTCCAGAAGGTCCGGTAGTCGTCCGGTCGCTCGGACTGCAGTTCTTTGATGGTGGAGAGAACCTTCTTGGTGAGGCGCCGACGAATCGCCTTGATCTGCCGATCTTGCTGCAGGATTTCGCGTGACACGTTGAGCGACATGTCCTGTGCGTCGACGACGCCCTTGACGAAGCGCAGGTATTCGGGCATGAGCTGGTCGCAGTCACCCATGATGAACACCCGCTTGACATACAGCTGAATCCCGGTCTGGGCGTCGCGGTTGAACAGGTCGAACGGCGCGTGGGACGGGATGAAGAGCAGGGCCTGGTATTCGAAGGTGCCCTCGGCCTTCATCGCGATGATTTCGAGCGGGTCATCCCAGGCGTGCGCGATGTGCTTGTAGAACTCCTTGTATTCCTCCTCGGAGACCTCTTCCTTCGGCCGCGCCCAGAGGGCCTTCATCGAGTTGAGGGTCTCGGTGTCGATGACGACCTCTTCACGGGTCTCTTCGGAGTCTTCCTCCACAGGAACCTGGATCCGTCGCTCGACCTCCATGCGGATCGGCCAGGCGATGAAGTCGGAGTATTTCTTGACCAGGCTGCGGATCTTCCATTCCGAGGTGTAGTCGTGCAGCTCGTCCTCGGCGTCTTCGGGCTTGAGGTGCAGCGTGACCGACGTCCCCTGCGGGGCGTTTTCGACGGCTTCGATGGTGTAGGTGCCCTCGCCGCTCGACTCCCACCGGGTGGCTTCGCTTTCGCCGGCCTTGCGGGTGAGCAGCTCAACCTTGTCGGCGACCATGAAGCTCGAGTAGAACCCGATGCCAAATTGACCGATCAGTTCCTCGGAGGCCGCCTCGTTCTGGGCCTCCTTCAATTGCTGACGCAGCTCGGCGGTGCCGGACTTCGCCAGGGTGCCGATCAGCCCCACCACCTCGTCGCGGGTCATGCCGATCCCGTTGTCACGGATGGTCAGGGTGCGTGCGTCCTTGTCCACCTCGACCTCGATGTGCAGGTCGGAGGTGTCGACGTCGAGGTCTTTGTTCCGGAAGGCTTCCAGCCGCAGCTTGTCCAGTGCGTCGGAGGCGTTCGAGATCAGCTCCCGCAGAAACGAATCCTTGTTGGAGTAGACCGAGTGGACCATCAGGTCCAGCAACTGGCGGGCCTCCGCCTGAAACTCCAACTGCTCGACACGCGCGTTCATCGACATTCCCTACATTTCTCCCAGGACATGACGTTTCAAATTTACCGAGCTTCGAGACGCAAGTGTCCGGGGGTTCGCCCGTAGCGATCACGTCGGGCCTACGCTGAGCAGATGTCTGTTGCCCAGCGCGAACGAGCCGCCCTTGTCGACACCCTGCGCGGCGTCGGACCCGATGCACCCACCCTCTGCGAGGGGTGGAAGACGCGCGACCTCGCCGCCCACCTGGTGATCCGCGAATACCGCCCCGACGCCGCTCCGGGCATCGTCATCCCGTTCTTCGCCCCGCACACCGAGAAGGTGCAGGACCAGACCGCCGAAACCGAGTGGAGCGAGCTGGTGGACAAAATCGCATCCGGCCCGCCGGTGTACTCACCGTTCAAGCTGCTCGACGCGGTGGCCAACGTCGCCGAGATGTTCATCCACCACGAGGATGTGCGTCGCGCCCAGCAAGGCTGGGCCCCCCGCGAGCTGGAGCCTGCCCTGGCCGCCAGGCTGCGACGCACCCTGCCGCTGATGGCCCGGGTCACGCTCGCCAAGGTGCCGGGCCGGGTCGCGTTGCGCACCCCCGAGGGCAAGACACTGCTCACGGCGGGACGCGGTCCGGCGGTCACCGTGACCGGTGCGCCAGAGGAGCTACTGCTGTTCGCGGTCGGGCGCTCCGCGCGAGTCGAGTTCGACGGCGACGCATCGGCGGTTCAGTCCGTCCGGGATGCGCCCAAGGGCCTGTAGTCGTTTGATCCAAACGCTTCTCGGAGCTGCTTTTTGATCACCTTGCCGAACTGATTGCGCGGCAGCGCATCAACGACGACCAGGCGCTCGGGATGTTTGTAGCGGCTCAGCCCGCGCGAATGACAATGCCGCACCAGTGATTCCAGCGACAGGTCCTCGGCCGAAGCCGGCACCACCACCGCGCATACGCGCTCACCGGTGCGCGGGTCGGGGATCCCGATGACGGCGACATCGGTGACCGCGGGATGGGTGGCCAGCACATTCTCGACTTCGAGGGCCGACACGTTCTCCGCGTTGCGGATGATCGCATCCTTGATGCGGCCGGTCACGCGGACGTTGCCGTCCAGGTCGACCAGCCCGAGATCGCCGGTGCGGAGCCAGCCGTCCTCGTCGAACGCGTCGGCGTCGAGCGTCGCGTCCGCGTACCCGAGAAAGCACTGGGGTCCCTTGAGCCGCAGCTCACCTTCCTGCCCGGCGGGCAGTTCGGCCTCGTCGCCACCGACCACCCGGACGCTGACGCCCGCTGTTGGCCTGCCGACGGTGTGGTCGAGCGACTCGGGTGCGTCGGTGAGCGAGGGTGAGGCCGCGACGGGGAATTCGGTGAGTCCCCAGGCATTGGCGATGCCGGGCAGGCCGAAGGCCTCGCGAATTTGGCGGCCCAGCTCGGCCGTGATGGGCGCGCCGCCGGCCAGGCAGCCGCGAAGGAAGGGGAACAGCGGCTGATCACCATGGGCTCGTTGGGCATCGAGGAAACCGACGAAGAACGGGGTTGCCGTGCCGAGAAAAGTCGGGTTGTGCGCCGCGATGGAAAACGGTGTGGTCGCCGGGTCGAATACCTCAAACAGCGCCAGCCGCATGCCGGTTCGCAGCGCGGCGGCCAGCATCACCGCCCCGCCGATGTGCGCTACGGGAAAGGCGATGGGATCGACGTCGCTGCTGGTGATGCCGATCGCGCTGACCAGTCCGGTTGCGCCGGCGATCACCGATGCGTCGGTATGGCGGATCCCTTTGGGCGCCGCGGTGGTTCCCGACGAGTAATAGACCCAGCGCGCGTCGTGGGCGGCAACCGGCGGCGGCCCGAGCGCATCGGTGGCCGCACGGGGCAGTCGAAGCTTGCCGTCGTCCGGCGGCGTCGCCAAATCAACGGTGATGACTTCGAAACCTCGCGTCGCGGCCAGACTCCGCGCCAGCGCGCCGTGATCGAATCCTCGCCAAATATCAGGCACGACAAGGTATTCCGAGGACAGCTGCTCAGTGATGAAGCTGACCTCGTGCTCTCGCAGTATCGGGATGATGGGATTTTGCACCGCACCGATCCGGGCCAGTGCCGCCATGACGACCAGGGTCTCGAGCGTGGTCGGCAGTTGCCAGGACACGACGGTTCCCGCGCGTATCCCACGTTCGGTGAACGCCGCGGCGGTCGCGCACGCGGCATCATGGAACTCACGGGTGGTCAGGCTGCGCCCCTTGTCGTCGGCGAGCAGTGGCCGCGGCGGGGCCTGTGCCGCGTCGGCGATCAAGGCCCAGTAAGTGGCGTCGCTTGCGGTGCTCATTCGTTCGTCGGATTGACCTGAATCGGGCGGAATCCCGAGTGGGCTATCGCGACCGAAACGCCACTGCCAATGGGCCCCTTGCGGTCGACGAGCACGGCCGACCCGGTGGCCACGCCCTCGTGGCTGTAATGCGTCAGCGAGGCCATGCCGATGTGGGGCCCTTCGGGCAGCCGGCTCAACGTAAGCGTGTAGTCGGCGTTGATGAATTGCAGACCGTTCGTGCCCCAATTGGCAAGGGAGGCAGTGATATCGGCCGCCATCGCCGCACGGGTGAAGGCACTGAGGGGTTCGCCGTCGATGAGGCAGCGTGTCTCATACAGCCAGGTGTACTTCGGGCCGGAAGTGTCGGCCCATTCGGGGTCGGGGTTTTGCAGTTCCGCGCCCCAGCCGTAGGTGCGCATGAACAGCGACGGCTGAGCGCCGTCCTCGATTGGCAGCGGCGGCATCTGCAGGTTCGGGGACCACACGTGGCCTTCGGGCTGAGGACCGCGCCGCAGAAACAGCGCGCTCCCGCGGGCGACGGGGACACCTCGCTGGGAAAGGACCGCCTCGACGAGGCGCAGCCGCCGACGATCGTGGTGCACGGTGGTCCGCACCTCGATGGGTTCCAGCGCGGCCGGCGCGGGTAGGTCGACGGTCAGACGGGCGGGTTGCAGTTGCGGGTCGTCGACCGCGCGTTCGACGGCCCAGCCCAGCAGTCCGCCGACCACGTGCCCGCTGAGCGAGGGACCCCACCCACCGCGCGCGATCGGATTTGGTACGAAACGGGTTTCATCGCGCACGAAGTACGGCGTCTGCTCCGCTGAATCAACGTCATCCGGCACGAAATTCGTTTCGGTCAATGCGCGACGCTCCGCCCAGAGTTGGGATCCCCCGTGTGAGGATGGCAACAGTTGATATTACTGTTTGGGTTCCAGTCCCCCGCGGCCGACCTGGCCGCAGGCCAATTCCCTAGCCGAGCAAGCGTGTTGGCGCCCTTAGGCGATCGCCGCACCGACCAAGTGGCCGATTGCGTAGGTGATCGATAATGCGAGACCGCCTCCGATGACATTGCGGAGGACTGCCCGGCCCTTGGGCGCCCCGCCCAAACCGGCCGATACTGCGCCCGTGAGCACCAGCGCGGCGAGTACCGCGGCCACGGTGACCGGGATTCTCCACATCGCGGGCGGCGCCAAGATCGCGACCAACGGCAGGAGGGCACCGACTGCGAACGACAGCGCCGAGGATGACGCCGCCTGCCACGGGTTGGTCAGCTCCTCAGGATTGATACCGAGTTCGACTTCGGCGTGGGCAAGGAGCGGATTGTGGTCGGTAAGTTCCTCGGCCACGGTGCGCGCGGTGGCGGCGTTCAGGCCCTTGGCCTCATACAGGGCGGCAAGCTCGTCCAGCTCGGCGGCCGGATCGTCGCGCAGTTCCTGGCGCTCCTTGTGCAACAGCGCCTTCTCGGTGTCGCGCTGGGTGCTGACCGACACGTACTCGCCCAGGGCCATCGACACGGCCCCGGCAACAAGTCCGGCGGTGCCCGCGGTCAATACCGGAGCGCGTTCCACCGTCGCGGCAGCGACTCCCACCACGATGCCCGCAGTCGAGACGATTCCATCGTTGGCGCCCAAGACCCCGGCGCGCAGCCAATTCAATTTCGATGACACCGAACCCGAATGCGGTTCGGACGGATGCGGATGCGACGGACTCGGCACGGCCGCAACGATATACATCAAAGATCCGCTCGACTAGGAAACGTAGGCTTTCCAAAGCGGCTGGGCGGTCTCCCTGCCTCGTCTCGGCCTCGTCGGGTCGCCGTATCAGGCGCACGTCGATCCACGACACATAAACGTCGGCGACGACACGCCGTTGCGGGCCGCCGTGGTTTATGTTTCGCGGTTTCCCCGTGGGTGCCGTCCACCTTTCGCACGTCGGGGTGCCCCAGAAGTTTTGCTTGGGCCACGCACAGCCGATGCATAGGGAACCTATTTATGGTCGAACTGTGTAAGGGGGATTCCGAGGATTCACTGGCAGTTAGACAGGTGAAGGACTATGAAATTCAAGCAAATACTTGGGGGGATAACCGTCGCCGGCGCCCTGAGCGCCGCGGCGTTCGGTGTGGGTGCGGGTGTCGCCAACGCCGCTCCGGGAGCGCCACAACCCGGTCCGGCCGGCAATCATGGTGGCCCGGCTCCCGGAGGTATCCATCCGCCGAACGCGCCCGGTGACCCGGGCGGACCCGGGGGGCCAGGCGGACCTCCGGGTGGGCCAGGCGGCCCCGGTCACCCGGGCGGACCTCCGGGTGGACCCGGCGGCCCGGATCATCCCGGTGGCCCCGGTGGCCCCGGTGGCCCCGGCGGCCCCGGTGGGCCCGGTGGGCCCGGTGGGCCCGGTGGACCGGATCATCCCGGTGGCCCCGGCGGCCCCGGTGGGCCCGATCATCCCGGCGGGCCCTGGCACGGAGACGCCCAGCGCGGCTACTTCCGCGGTGCCCCGTGGGGCGATGGGCCGGCACCCTGGGGACCCGGCGAGCCGCCGCGGCCCGCGTGGGACCGGCCGCTCCCCCCGCCCGGAGGGCAGTGGGGATACGGCCCGATCAACTACTGGGGCTACCAGGAGACTCCTGTGTGGGACCCCGGGTTCAATCAGTGGGGCTTCTGGTTCTTCGGGGTCTGGATTCCGCTGTAAACAGCGGTGGTAACAACGCCCGCTTCGCCACTCGGCGGGGCGGGCGTTGCGCTGTCAGTCGGTAGCTCCGCCGGCATGGATCGTCTCGGGACCCGAGCCGACGGGACTTTTGGCCTTTCGGCGGGGGCCGTCCGCCATGCCATAGGTGCCGTATGGCCCTCGTTTGACGGGTCTCGATAGCGAAACATCGAGGTCACGGTTGCGTTTCCGCAGCTGCCTGGCCTGTGTAATCGACTGAAGAGGAGGCGCGATGACCACGCCTGACTTCAAGCCCGCTATCTCGCGGCAGGCGACAGATCCGCGTGTGACCCTCTTGTACGCCGCCACGCTGGTCGTGGCCGTGGCGTCGGGAATCTGCGCATTGGTCGCTCTTGCGGCCGGCTCACCGCTTCAGTTCGGTATGGCGGCGGCGGTATTCGGCGCCAGCTGGATTGCCACCGACTTCATCGAACGGACGGTTGCGCGCGCGCAGGAGCGTTTCGCTCGGCAATGCGTCGTCACCCGGCCGGTCCCCGGCTATCGACCCTCGCGCGTCGTGTACGGCGGTGACTACGAACATTTCTCGCGACCGGCTCCGCGCGTGGTGAGCAAGCTAGCCGCCTGACGGCCGCTCAGCGCTTGGTGCCGACGGTAATCAGATCGGAGATGATCCGGGTCCAGGCAGGCCGCGGGATGCGGTGCTGATCGCTGATGACGAAACCGGCGCCTTCGAACAACGACTTCATTTCCGCCGGCGACGCATTGTGTTGCGGTTTCCACCTATTGGCCGACGATGCCTGCAGCCGCGGCTGCCGCGCACTCAGGGTCGCGACGGCCACCAACCCGCCAGGCGCCAGCACGCGGTGGAATTCGCGCAGCGCCGCCGGCTGGTCAAAGAAGTGGAACGCCGACGTGGTCACCACGGCGTCGAGCGCGCCATCGTCGAAGGGCAGCTGCTCAGCCGGGCCGCGCAACCACTGCACTCGGTCGGTTCTGGCGCGCGCCTGGGCGAGCATACCGTCGGACATGTCTACACCGTAGATCTCGTCCGGCTCCAGCTCGCGGGCGATCCGATCACTGAGAATGCCCGTGCCGCAGGCGATATCGGCGATCTTGCGGGCATGGTGGGCGCGCAACTGCGCGATCACCTCATCATGCGGCGGACGGTAAACCCACTGCTGCAGGAACGGCAGATCGTACGCCGGAGCCAAAAAACTCCAGAGCCGCGTTACCGCGTCGTTGAGTCCTCGTCGACTCGGTGCCGTCATTCGCTCAATACCGAGCTGTAGTAGACGGTGTCGGCGACGGACACCGAGTCGTTCGTCTGGGGAATCGCCGCCAGCCCGCTGTCAGCCAACAGCTCACTCATCTGGGTACCGACCGTTTCCCACCCCAGGTCCTTCAGGTAGGCGGCGACGTCGTTGCGCTCGCCCTCGAAACCCAGCTCCTCCCAATCCAGCTCGAAGCCGTGGTCGCGCCATTTGGCGGTGGCCCTGCGCATCATCTCCCGCGCTTTTTCGATGTCCTGCTGGGGCCGCTGCGGGATGGCTTCGACAGCCAGCCTGCTGCCATTGGCACTCAGCGCGGAAATGTTGTCCAGCAAGCGGTCCTGGGCGTCCGGCGGCAGGTACCCGAAGAGGCCTTCCGCGATCCATGCGGTCGGGCGGCTCTTGTCAAAGCCGGCATCCGCCAACGCCTTCGGCCAGTCACGTCGCAAATCAATGGCGACCGTGCGCAGGTCCGCCTGCGGGGCGGCGCCCAGCTTCGCCAGGGTGGTGGTCTTGAACTCGATAACCTCCGGCTGGTCGATTTCGAACACTGTCATCTCGGCGGGCCACGACAGCCGGTAGGCGCGCGCGTCGAGGCCGGACGCCAGAATCACCGCCTGACGGATCCCGGCTTGGGCCGCGTCGTGAAAGAAGGTGTCGAAGAAGCGTGTCCGGGCGGCCATCGCCAGGGGCATGTGCTCGAGTTTCCAACCGGATTCGTGGTCGTCGACGTCGGCCGCAACAAGGTCGCCGTCGACCCATCGCGTGAAGAAGTCCACGCCCACGGCGCGAACCAGCGGTTCGGCGAACCGGTCCTCGATCAGCGGATTGTCGGCCTTGGTCGCGATCGCTCGGGCCGCGGCCACCATCGTGGCCGTCGCGCCCACGCTGGTGGCCAAATCCCAAGTGTCGTTGTCTGTGCGTGGCATGCGTTAGTCCCCTCGGAGCGAAGCGATACTTAGCCACTATAACGACCGCGAGGGGCGATAAGTTCCCGAGCATTTCGCGGCAGGTCGCCGCGGATTAAGACGTCTGGCTAGCAAGCCCTACCGCGGACCGGGACCGCCAGGGCCACCCGGGCCACCCGGCCCACCGGGACCGCCCGGGCCACCGGGACCGCCCGGGCCACCGGGGCCACCGGGCCCACCCGGCCCGTTCACGGCGGGGACAAAGGGCACGCATTGATGCAAGTCCACGCTCCACACAAACCCGTCAGCGCAATTGGGGTCGGCCCGGCCGATCGCCGGCGTCGTGACCGCCGACAACATCGCCAATGCGAGAGCGAACGCGCCGAACGCCCAGACCCGTACCAGCTGCTTGAGTGTCATCTCGGTCTCCTCCCGGCCCAACATTCATTTTGCGACTCGCAACCCGTTGGCGGTGTTGTTATTCGGGAACCAATTCGAAGACCGGAATGACCCGGTCGGTGCGCTCTTGATACTCGCCAAACCCGGGAGCCCGCTCGACGACGATCCGATAGACGGAATCGCGCTCGCCGCGGGGTAATTCGCGCACAGTCGCCGGCTTGGGCGCCTGCGAGCCGATTTCCACAGTCACCCGAGGGTTGGCGCGAATGTTGTGCACCCATGCCGGGTTGCTGTCCCGGCCCGCGGCGGATCCGACGATATAAATCTTGCCGTCGACGTCAAAATAGGCGATGGGGTTCACCCGCTGCGCACCGCTGCGCGCACCGGTCGAGGTCAACAGCAGCAACGGGAAGCCCTCGAACTGTCCACCTACCTTGCCCCCGTTGCGGCGGAATTCCTCGATATTGCGCTCGTTGAATTCGCGCTCCGACTGCATCGCATCATCGACCATCACCCCATCCTGGCATGGGTATGGGGCCGCCGAGCGACCCACGATTGGTCGCAGCGAAATCGGGGTATCACCTGGGACATCCCATCGGGGGGGTATCCGCTTCCGTAGCAACGAAGTGAGCACGAGATGGTCGGCTGGCTGGACAGGCTGCAACGCCGAAACCGCGCGGCGGGTGTGGTGATCGGCGTCATTTACAAGTATCTCGACGATCAAGGCGGTTACCTGTCCGCCCTGATCACCTACTACGGGTTCGTGTCGCTGTTCCCGCTGTTGCTGCTGTTGACGACCGGCCTGGGCGTCATCCTGGCCGGACGCCCCGACCTGCAGCAACAGGTGCTGCACAGCACCTTGAGCCAATTCCCCGTCATCGGCAGTCAGCTGCATGAGCCTGCCGGGCTCAGCGGGGGAACCGCCGCCGTGGTCGTCGGGGTGCTTGGCGCGCTCTACGGCGGCCTGGGCGTCGGCCAGGCGGTGCAGAACGCGATGGACTCGGTATGGGCCGTCCCGAGGAACAAGCGTCCTGACCCGATTCGCTCGCGCCTGCGCAGCTTGATGCTGTTGTTGGTCCTTGGCTCGGCGGCCCTGGCCGCCACCGTCCTGTCCGCCGCCGGCCAAGCCACCGGGGCGCTGGGCGTATTCGGAAAGATCGGCGTCGCACTGGTCGCCGTGATGATCAACGCACTGATCTGCCTGGTGGCATTTCGCGTGACCACCGCGCGAAACCTCACCTATCGCCAAGTCCTGCCCGGAGCGCTTGCGGCAGCAGTGATCTGGCAGATCTTGCAATGGGGCGGTGCAGGATACATTCGCCACACGGTGAAGACGGCCAGCGCCACCAACAGTGTCTTCGCATTGGTGCTGGGATTGCTGGCCTTCCTTTTCCTGATCTCGTCGACGCTGGTCATCTGCGCCGAGATCAATGTCGTTCTGGTGGAAGGGCTTTACCCGCGCGCCTTGCTCACGCCCTTCACCGATGACGCGGAACTTACACCGGCCGACCGCAAGACCTACACCAAGAAGGCAAAAGCCGAGCGGGTCAAGGGCTTTCAGCGTGTTAGCGTCAGGTTCGGCGACCTCCGACGCAAGGCGACCGGCCCCCCGACCCCGTCCGTCGGCAGCCGACCCGCCGGCTAGTCAGTTACCCCGCCCGGTTTGTTGCTGCAGTTCGTCGATGAGCTCCGACGCTTGCGCCTTGGTCAAATCGTCGGGAACGTCGCGTCCTGCTTCCTGGGCCAAGGTGTGCACGTAGCTGCGCTGCGGGCCGGTCATCGGCTCGTCGCCGGTCACCCACTCGGACGTCTCCTTTTCGGGATTCTCGCCTGGCGACTGTCGGTTGTCTGTCATGTCCTTCACCTCCGCGACAAGGGATAACCATCGCACGTACGTTCGAAACATGAGGATTTGGAAGAATCGTTGCCATGTCGCGTTCCTTCGACATCTCGATCGAATCGCCCGCCAGCGTTGAGCAGATCCATACGACGTTCGGCCGCGAGGACTACTGGCTGGCCCGCCTGAAAGCCAGCAACGCTCCCACGACGCTGGATTCCCTGGTCGTTGACGCCGATGGCACCGTGACAGTTCGCGCCACCCAGCACGTTGCTCGCCAGGTGATGCCCACGCTCATTGCCAAAGCCGTCCCCGGCGAGCTGAAGATCGTCCACAGCGAGACATGGCGACCAGTCGCCGACGGCGAAGTCCGCGGTCAAATCAGCGTTGTGAGCTCCGGCGGTATTGGATCGGGCCGTGCGGAAGCGTGGATGGGGCCCGCGGGCGACGGCGCCCGGTTGCGCTTCGCCGTGGAGGTGGCGGTCAAAATCCCGCTGGTGGGCCGCAAATTCGAGAAGTCGATGGAAGCGGACCTGGCCAAGAGCATTCCCGCGTTACAGCGCTTCACCAGTACTTGGATCGCCGAAAACGCCTGACGGCCCCGACGTTGGTCAGTTTTCCGATGCCGGCGACGCGGGGTCGACGGCAACCAGTTCGGTGAGGCCGCTGATGGTGAGGATCGGCATCAGGATCGGGTGTGCGATCAGGTGGATGTGGTTGGCGTGGGCGAACAGAGCGCTGATGGCGGCGCTGTCGAGGTACTCGACGCCACTGAGATCCACAGTGAGCGGACCGCCGCCGGAGGACTCGCCGCTCGCGCTGGTAAGGGCCTGGACGAACGCGTCGATGTTGCTCAAATCTATCTCCCCCGCCGCGACCAGCATCAGCTCCCCGTCATCGCGGCGCGCGGTGTCGAGGGTGAGCGACGTGGGCATCATGTGATCCTCGCGGATAGGTGAACCGTTGTTCCGGCGGCGTCGGGGCTGATGGTGACGTCTTGCATGAGCCCTCGCATGAGAGCAATACCCCGGCCCCGGTGGGGATAACTTGCCGGTTGCGGAACCTTCCACGAGCCGGTGTCGGTAATGGTCAACTGCACCTGGTCGACCAGTGCGGTCGCGCCCAGCTTGATCGTGCCTTCCGGTTTGTCGCGGTGACCGTGCTCGATGGCGTTGGCGACGGCCTCCCCGGCGGCGACGAGCACGTTCATCGCCTGTTCCGGGTCCAGCCGGGTCCGCGTCAACCAGGTGCGCAACGCGGTTCGGGCCGGGGCGAGGTGGCTGACGTCGGCGGGGAACGTCAGCTCCAGCGGCGCGGGGTGGCGATAGAGCAGCAGGACAACATCATCCTGGTAGCCGCCGTCGGGGGCCAGGCCGAGCATGATGTCGTTCGCCAATTCATCGAGAGTGGACGCACGGCCGTCCTGCACCAGGCCCGCTGCGCGGGAGATCCCCTGCCCCAATGCGGTGCGCCGGCGTTCGACCAGCCCGTCTGTGTAGAGGAGCAGGGTCGCGCGGGCCGGAATGGTCACCCTGGCCTCGGGGCGGGACCAGTCGGCTCGTACCCCCAGCGCGATGGTGTGACCGTCATCGAGGATCTGGGTGGTGCCGTCCGCGTGGACCAGGACGGGCGGCGGGTGGCCGGCGCTGGAATAAATCAGCTCGCCGGTCTCGGGGTTGAGCACCGCGCAGACGGCGGTGGTGCACTGGGCGCCTGGCAGCCGCGCGGCGAAGCGATCCATCCCGGAGAGAGCGGCGCCGGGGCTGGGGTTTTCGAACAGCAACGCGCGGCAGGCGCTGCGCACCTGACCCATGACGGTGGCGGCGGCGAGGCCATGCCCCACACAGTCGCCGACGACCATAGCGATGCGCCCGTCGTCCAGGTCGACGATGTCGTACCAGTCACCGCCCACCTGAAGGGGCCGGCTGGCGGCCTGATAGCGGACCGTGAACCCGTGCGGGAGATCGGCAGGGCCGAGGATCGCGTGTTGCAGCGCCAGGGCGGTTTCCCGCTGCTGGTCGACCTGATGGACCCGCTGCAGCCCCTGGCCGAGCCGGCCGGCCAGCACCGTGAGCAAGGTCTGGTCCTCGAGGGTGAACGCGCGCCGCTCGGCCAGATCGATCCAGACGACGAGCACGCCCTCGGGATGCTGCAGCGCGATGCCGGCCGTCCCGGCCTCCCCCGTGCTCGCGGTGAGCAAGTCACCGTCGCGCAGCGCGCCGAGCATCTGTTGGGTGTGGGATGGCAGGTCGCCCCACTGCGCTGGCTCGCCGACCGACACGACTTGCGGCGCGCCAAAAGCGGTTCCCGCGGTGGAACCGAGCGTCGGAAAGGTGACAGCCAGCACGCGGCGGGCCCGCCACAGTCGGCGCAATTCCTCGGCGGCGGCGTTCACCGCGGCGTCGACGGTGTCAGCCTGGGCGAGTTCCTGGTTGAGCGCGTGTTCACGACCCGCCGCCAACGCCAGGGCGATAGCCGCGTGCCGGGCAAAGTCGCTGACGAGCTCGAGGTAATCGTTGCCGAACGGCGACTGCTGAGGGTCGCGGGCCACGGCGATGACGCCCAGCACCGCCCCGTCCGCGATCAGTGGCATGACGATCGCCGACCGTTCACCGACGTCGGTGAATCCCTCGATCGGATATTGGAAGGATTCGGTGATCAGCGGTAGGCCGCGCCGCGCGACACCGCCCGTAGTGGAGCCGTCCATCGGCACCTGGCGACCGATCACCTCCGAGGAGTACCGGCCCGCCGTCGCGGCCACCACCAGGGTGTCGACGTCGTCGGCAGGCAGGTCGGACTCCTTGGGAACCAGCAAGATCGCCTGTTCGGCCCCGGCCAACTCCAGCGCCCGGTTCACGATGAGTTGCAACGGCCCCGTCTGGGGGTCGCCGGACAGGAGCGCGGTGGTGATCTCGCGGCTGGCCTTCGTCCATCTGGCCGTTTCGCGTTCTCGCTCGAACAGGCGCGCGTTGTCGATGGCTGCCGCCGCGGCCGTCGCCAACGCCCGCACGGCGGCCGCCTGGGAATCGGAGAACACTCGGCCCGCGCGGTCGTCGGCGAGGTAAAGGCTCCCAAAGTCCGCGCCCCGCACGGTGATCGGCAATCCGAGCAGCGCCCGCAATGGCGGATCGTGGGCTTGCAGCTTGGCGGCCTGCGGATGCGCACTTACATCTTCGAGACGCAGACCCTCACCCACCGGCAGATCGCCGAGCCGCCGCGCCGTGCCGTCATCGATGCCCGCGCGGACGTAGGTGGCCAGGGCGCCGTCGGCAGCACGGATACCCAGGGCGGCGTAACGGCAGCCCGTCAGCTCCATCGCCCCCTTGACGATCCGGTGCAACGTCACGTCCAGGTCCAGGTCAGAGCCGATTTCGCTGATGACCCGCACCAGTTGTTCCATCTGGTCGCGGGCTTCGACCAGCTCGTCGAGCTGCTCATGAATCTGGCTCACCAGCTCACGCCGGCCCTGCCAGGTGAACGCCGATCCACCCCCTTCGTTGACCATGGATACAAACCTAACTGCTCACGCTCGTGAGCATTCCAGTGGCGGTGACTTGGGGCCTGGACGCGAGGGCTTTACTCGATCTTGACCGTGCATTGAATCTCCCCACTGACGATGGCTGATGTGAGTACGCTTCCATCGGTGGAACTGGGGGTTTTGGGACCTCTCCAGGTCCGGTTAGGCGGGGCGCCCGTCGCTATCCCGGGCGCCAAACCCCGCGCGATCCTTTCAATGCTTGGGCTGCACGGCGGTTCGGTCGTGGCGGCCGACACGCTCGTCGAGCTCCTCTGGGGCGAGGATCCGCCGCGCACCGCAGCCAAGGCCCTACAAACCCACATCTCCTCATTACGCCGCACCCTGGGCGACGGTTTCGTCCTGACGACGGGCACGGGTTGGACGCTGGCCGAGACCCAGGTTGACGCCGCGCGGTACAGCGCGAGCATCAGCTGGCCCCAACGCCGTTCGCGCAGGGGCGCATCGGCCACGGCGGCCTCGAGTTCGCCGATGATCTCCGCGGCCCGGCCGGTCGCGAGCAGCGCGTCGGCCCGGTCCTCCACCAGTGCGGCGTGGCCCTCGATCCACCGCGTTTTCTCGGAGGTGCCCCGTCGGCTCTCGGGCAGCTCGGGGATTCCGCGCCACAGGGCGAGCGCCTCCTCGAAGCGGGCCACCGCCTGGCTGGTGTCGCCGGCCGCCGCGGCGTCGCGTCCCAGTCGGGCGGCCGATTTGTACCGCGCGGCGTCAACCTGGGTCTCGGCCAGCGTCCAACCCGTGCCCGTCGTCAGGACGAAACCGTCGCCCAGG
>NZ_LZKF01000171.1:0-51532 GCF_001672665.1 Mycobacterium sp. E2238
CAGAACCCCGAAGCGCGCACCTGCCTGGTCGAGGTGTATCAGACGCGGCTGGACGAACTGGCCATCGCCGACCCCGGCACCCTGAGCCCGCCCGTCGTCACCTACCAGTGCCCCGCCGACGCGGGGCCGTTGACCGCGCAGTTCTACAACGACCTCGACCCGCCGGCGGCGGTGCTCAACTGGAAGGGCAACCAGGAGATCCTCTTCCTCGAGCCCTCGGGCAGCGGCGCCCGATACGGCCGGCAGGGTTACGAGTACTGGGAGCACCAGGGCGAGGTCAAGCTCGATTTGAACGGCACCAAATTCGTCTGCCGCGCGCCGTGAGCGTGCCTAGCATGCTGGGCATGGGTCGCACATTCGACGACCTCGTGGCTGAGGCGGACGCGGCTCCCGTCGACGGCTGGGACTTCTCCTGGCTGGACGGGCGGGCCACCGAAGAACGCCCGTCGTGGGGTTACCAGCGGCAGATGAGCCAACGGCTGGCGAGCGTGTCGGCCGCCTGCGACATCGACACCGGGGTCGGCGATGGCCAGTTCGTCCAGCCGCGTCTGATACACCTCGACCAGGCAGGTGCGCGCTTCGGGGTTCTGTGTGCACCCGTCGCGCGTGGTCGCCCAGCCGTTCTGCGCCGACGTCAGCGCGGCCTGGTCCGCGCCTGGCCGGGCAAGGGCCTGCTGGTAGGCGGCCTGCAGGCGGTGGTCGAGGTCGGTCAGTTGCGGATCGCGGCACACCAGCTGCTGCGCCGCGTTGGCCGGTTTGGCGCAGTCGAGTGCCGCCGCGGTCGGCGGGGCAGTGGTGGTGGTTGTTTCGGTGGTGGTGCCGGCCGACGGCGGGGTCGTTTTCGCACCGCAGGCGCCCAGCATCAAGGCCGCAACGATGACGGCGAGCAGTCGCATACGTGCTGAGTACCGGTTGCGGGCCGCAGCTCGCGCGCGACACGCCGAGATTGCCGGCAATCTCGGCGCAGCGGTCAGACGGTGGCTTTGTTCGCCTCGCCCGTCGCGATCTCGGGAGCCAGCGGCACGATGGCGCCGATGATCTCGGTCACCGTTTCGGGCGGGACCCCGGCCGCGGCGAGCGCGTCGGACAGATGCCCGGCCACCAGGTTGAAGTGGTGCAACGTGATGCCGCGCCCCTGGTGCACTTGCTTCATCGGAGCGCCGGTGTAGGGCTCGGGCCCACCGAGGGCCGCGGCGAAGAACTCGACCTGCTTGCCCTTGAGCCGGTTCATGTTGGTCCCGGTGAAGAATCCGGAGAGTTGATCGTCGGCAAGCACACGGACGTAGAAGTCCTCGACCACGACTTCGATCGCCTCGTGCCCGCCGATCCGGTCGTAGACGGCGGCCGGCTGTGGTTTGCGGAAGCGTGCCAGAATTTTCATAAGTCCGATTGGAACATTTCGGCGTTGCCCGTCAGTTAGTTCGCGGTCACGCACGGATGTCTTTGCGTAACAGGCGGATTGCCCACTCTTGACCGTCGTGCAGGCCGCGGCGTGAGACGCGGGGCCCGCGTTACATGCCAGCAATGTGCATCGGGCCCCCGACCCGATGTCCTAGGTTGGCTTAATGACGCACGTCACATCGTTCACACCGCCCCGCAAGGAGCTCATGGTCAACGGGCAGGCCAGCTGCGGTCGGGGGGCCGACATCATCAGGAGCGAAAGCCGATGAACCTGGGTGACTTAACGAATCTCGTCGAAAAGCCGCTCGCGAACTTAGTGGAGAAGCCGATCGCGGCGGTATCCCACATCGTCAACACGCCGAACTCCGCGGGCCGCTACCGACCCTTCTATCTGAGGAATCTGCTCGACGCGGTACAGGGCCGCACGCTCGACGAGGCGGTCAAAGGCAAGACCGTCCTGATCACCGGGGGATCGTCGGGCATCGGCGAGGCCGCCGCGAAGCGGATCGCGGAAGCCGGCGGCGTGGTCGTGCTGGTCGCCCGCACCCGCGAGAACCTGGAGAAGGTCGCCTCTGAAATCGAGGGCAACGGTGGCACCGCCCACGTCTACCCGTGCGACCTGTCCGACATGGATGCGATCGCCGAGATGGCCGATCAGGTGCTCAAAGACCTCGGGGGTGTCGACATCCTGATCAACAACGCGGGGCGGTCGATCCGGCGCTCGCTGGAGCTGTCCTACGACCGCATCCACGACTATCAGCGCACCATGCAGCTGAACTATCTGGGCGCGGTCCAGCTCATCCTCAAATTCATCCCCGGCATGCGGGAACGGGGGTTCGGGCACATCATCAACGTCTCCTCGGTCGGCGTGCAGACCCGCGCGCCGCGCTTCGGCGCATACATCGCCAGCAAGGCCGCGCTGGACAGCCTGTGCGACTCCCTGCAGGCCGAGACCGTGAATGACGACGTGAAGTTCACCACCGTGCACATGGCGCTGGTGCGCACCCCGATGATCAGCCCGACCACGCTCTACGACAAGTTCCCGGCGCTGACGCCGGATCAGGCGGCCGGGGTGATCGCGGACGCGATCGTGCACCGGCCCCGCCGGGCCAGCTCGCCGTTCGGGCAATTCGCCGCCGTCGCCGACGCGGTGAACCCGGCGGTGATGGACCGGGTGCGCAACCGCGCGTTCGCCATGTTCGGCGACTCCCACGCCGCCAAGGGCGACGAATCTCCAAGCGATTCACCGCAATTCGACAAACGCAGCGAAACGTTTGTGCGGGCGACGCGCGGGATACATTGGTGACATCATGAGCCTTCCGAAACCTGACATCGACACCACCGTCGTGATCACCGGCGCCTCGTCGGGCATCGGCGCCGAACTGGCTCGCGGCCTGGCCCGTCGCGGCTTCCCGCTGCTGCTGGTCGCGCGGCGCCGGGAACGCCTCGACGAACTCGCCAACGAGGTGGGCCAGGAATACTCGGTGGCCGTCGAGGTGCTGCCGTTGGACCTCGGCGATCCCAAGGGCCGCGCGAAGCTGGCGGACCGGCTGCGCGCCGAGCCGATCGCCGGCCTGTGTAACAGCGCCGGGTTCGGCACCAGCGGGGTCTTTCACGAGCTGCCACTCGAGCGCGAAAGCGAGGAGGTCACCCTCAACGCGCTGGCCCTGATGGAACTCACCCACGCCGCCCTGCCCGGCATGGTCGAGCGCGGCGCCGGCGCGGTGATGAACATCGCGTCGATCGCCGGTTTTCAGCCGGTGCCCTACATGGCGGTGTACTCGGCGACCAAGGCCTTCGTGCAGACCTTCTCCGAAGCCGTGCACGAGGAGCTGCACGGGACGGGAGTGTCGGTGACGTGCCTGTGCCCGGGGCCGGTGCCGACGGAGTGGGCGGAGATCGCCAACGCCGAGCGGTTCAGCATTCCCATCGCGCAGGTCTCACCCCAAGAGGTTGCCGAGGCGGCGATCGGCGGGATGCTGGGCGGCAGGCGCAGCGTGGTGCCCGGCGTCGTGCCCAAGGTCGTCAGCACCGGCGGGCGATTCGTGCCGCGCACCCTGCTGTTGCCCGGGATCCGGATCGGCAGCCGCTTCCGCGGGGGACCCAACCGCTGAGCGTGTGCCGGGATCGCCCGGTCACAGCCGTCACTTCCGTCGCTGCGCCGGGCGATCGACGATGTGCCCGCCTCACAGCGACAACCGGGATTCCAAGGGCGGTAGCCAATTTTGTCGCTGTGAGGCGGGCACTGCTCCGCATCCCGCCGATCAGGGGCCTGAGTGACGGGTGTGACGATGCGGTCGCGCTAGGCTCCGGTCATGGCCGCTGTAGACCTGACCGCCGATGTGCCGATGACCCCGCAGGAGATGTGGGACCGCGTCTCCGACCTGTCGGACCTGGGCGACTGGCTGGTGATGCACGAGGGGTGGCGCAGTGATCTGCCCGAGGAGCTCGGCGAGGGCGTCCAGGTGGTGGGCGTGGCCCGGGCGAAGGGCTTCCGCAACCGGGTGACCTGGACGGTGACCACGTGGGATCCGCCGCACGAGGTCGCGCTCTCGGGGTCCGGCAAGGGCGGCGCCAAGTACGCCGTCACGCTCACCGTGCAAGCCGCCGAAGAGGGATCCACGCTGGGCCTGCGCCTTGAGCTGGGCGGGCGCGCGTTGTTCGGGCCGGTCGGTTCGGCCGCGGCGCGGGCCGTCAAGGGGGACGTGCAGAAGTCGTTGAAGAACTTCGTCGAGTTGTACGGATAGAAACGCAGACACACTTCGCGACACGCCCGAAAGGCGTCGGTCCTCAGTCATAGACTGGCGTCCCTATGAACCACTCCTCCTTCGTGCACCTCCACAACCACACCGAGTACTCGATGCTGGATGGGGCCGCGAAGATCTCGCCGATGCTGGCGGAGGTGGAGCGGCTGGGAATGCCCGCGGTCGGGATGACCGACCACGGAAACATGTTCGGCGCCAGCGAGTTCTACAACGCGGCGACCAAGGCGGGGATCAAGCCGATCATCGGGGTCGAGGCGTACATCGCGCCGGGCTCGCGCTTCGACACCCGCCGGATCACCTGGGGCGATCCCGGTCAGAAGTCCGACGACGTCTCGGGTAGCGGTTCCTACACGCACATGACGATGGTGGCCGAGAACGCCACCGGGCTGCGCAACCTGTTCAAGCTGTCGTCGTTGGCCTCCTTCGAGGGCCAGCTCGGCAAGTGGTCGCGCATGGACGCCGAGATCATCGCCGAACACGCCGAGGGCATCATCGCCACCACGGGCTGCCCGTCCGGGGAGGTGCAGACCCGTCTGCGGCTGGGGCACGACCACGAGGCGCTGGAGTCGGCCGCCAAGTGGAGAGAAATCTTCGGCGCGGACAACTACTTCCTCGAGCTGATGGACCACGGGCTGTCCATCGAGCAGCGGGTCCGCGAGGGCCTGCTCGAAATCGGCCGCAAGCTGGGCATCCCGCCGCTGGCCACCAATGACTGCCACTACGTCACCCGCGACGCCGCCCACAACCACGAGGCGCTGTTGTGCGTGCAGACCGGCAAGACCCTCTCGGATCCGAACCGGTTCAAGTTCGACGGCGACGGCTACTACCTGAAGTCGGCCGCCGAGATGCGCCAACTCTGGGACGACCAGATCCCCGGCGCGTGCGACTCGACGCTCTTGATCGCCGAGCGCGTCCAGCCCTACGACGACGTGTGGACACCGCGCGACCGGATGCCGATCTTCCCGGTGCCCGAGGGGCACGACCAGGCGACCTGGCTGCACCACGAGGTGATGGCGGGACTGCGTCGACGCTTCCCGTCCGGCGTCGGCCAGGACTACATCGACCGGGCCTCCTACGAGATCAAGGTCATCTGCGACAAGGGCTTCCCGTCCTACTTCCTGATCGTCGCCGACCTGATCAACTACGCGCGCTCGGTCGACATCCGGGTGGGGCCCGGCCGCGGTTCGGCGGCGGGCTCGCTGGTTGCCTACGCGTTGGGCATCACCAACATCGACCCGATCCCGCACGGCCTGCTGTTCGAGCGGTTCCTCAACCCCGAGCGCCCGTCGGCACCCGACATCGACATCGACTTCGACGACCGTCGTCGCGGCGAGATGGTGCGCTACGCCGCCGACAAGTGGGGCCAGGACCGCGTCGCCCAGGTCATCACCTTCGGCACCATTAAAACCAAAGCGGCGCTGAAAGATTCGGCGCGAATCCACTACGGCCAGCCCGGCTTCGCCATCGCCGACCGGATCACCAAGGCGCTGCCGCCGCCGATCATGGCCAAGGACATCCCGCTGTCCGGCATCACCGATCCCGCGCACGAGCGGTACAAGGAGGCCGCCGAGGTGCGCGGCCTGATCGAGACCGACCCCGATGTGCGCACCATCTACCAGACCGCCCGCGGCCTGGAGGGCCTGATCCGCAACGCCGGCGTGCACGCCTGCGCCGTGATCATGAGCAGCGAGCCGCTCACCGAGGCCATCCCGCTGTGGAAGCGGCCGCAGGACGGCGCCATCATCACCGGCTGGGACTACCCGTCGTGCGAGGCCATCGGCCTGCTGAAGATGGACTTTTTGGGCCTGCGCAACCTGACGATCATCGGCGACGCGCTGGAAAACATCAGGGCCAACAGGGGAATCGACCTCGACCTGGAATCGGTGCCGCTGGACGACAAGCCCACCTATGAGCTGCTGGGCCGCGGCGACACTCTGGGGGTGTTCCAGCTCGACGGCGGGCCGATGCGCGACCTGCTGCGCCGCATGCAACCGACCGAGTTCAACGACATCGTCGCCGTGCTCGCCCTGTACCGCCCCGGCCCGATGGGCATGAACGCCCACAACGACTACGCCGACCGCAAGAACAACCGGCAGGCGATCAAGCCGATTCACCCCGAGCTCGAGGAGCCGCTGCGCGAGATCCTCTCGGAGACTTACGGTCTGATCGTCTACCAAGAGCAGATCATGTTCATCGCCCAGAAGGTCGCCTCCTACACGATGGGTAAGGCCGACGCGCTGCGCAAGGCCATGGGCAAGAAGAAGCTCGAGGTGCTCGAGGCGGAGTACAAGGGCTTCCAGGAAGGCATGACCGCCAACGGCTTCTCCGAAAAAGCGGTGAAGGCATTGTGGGACACCATCCTTCCGTTCGCCGGCTATGCGTTCAACAAGTCGCACGCCGCCGGCTACGGCCTGGTCTCCTACTGGACCGCCTACCTGAAGGCCAACTATCCGGCCGAATACATGGCCGGCCTGTTGACCTCGGTGGGCGACGACAAGGACAAGGCCGCGGTCTACCTGGCCGACTGCCGCAAGCTCGGCATCACCGTCCTGCCGCCGGACGTCAACGAGTCCCTGGTGAACTTCGCCTCGGTGGGCCAGGACATCCGGTTCGGGCTGGGCGCGGTGCGCAACGTCGGCGCCAACGTGGTCGGCTCGCTGATCAAGACCCGCAACGAGAAGGGCAAATTCACCGACTTCTCCGACTACCTGAACAAGATCGACATCTCGGCCTGCAACAAGAAGGTCACCGAGTCGCTGATCAAGGCCGGCGCGTTCGACTCGCTGAGTCATGCCCGCAAGGGCCTCTTCCTGGTGCACACCGACGCCGTCGATTCGGTGCTGGGCACCAAAAAGGCCGAGGCCATAGGGCAGTTCGACCTGTTCGGCGGCGATGACGGTTGCACCGAGTCGGTGTTCACCATCAAGGTGCCCGAAGACGAGTGGGAGGACAAACACAAGCTGGCCCTGGAGCGCGAGATGCTCGGCCTGTACGTGTCCGGGCACCCGCTCAACGGCGTGGCGCACCTGCTGGCCGCGCAGACCGACACCCAGATCCCAGCCATCCTCGACGGCGACGTCCCCAACGAGAGCCAGGTGCGGGTCGGCGGCATCCTGGCGTCGGTCAACCGGCGGGTCAACAAGAACGGAATGCCCTGGGCCTCAGCACAACTGGAAGACCTCACCGGTGGCATCGAGGTGATGTTCTTCCCGCACGCCTATTCCACCTACGGCGCCGACATCGCCGACGACGCGGTGGTGCTGATCAACGCCAAGGTGGCCATCCGCGACGACCGCATCAGCCTGATCGCCAATGAGCTTGTGGTGCCGGACTTTTCCAACGCCCAACCGAACCGGCCGATCGCTGTCAGCCTGCCTACCCGGCAGTGCACCATCGACAAGGTCAGCGCGCTCAAGCAGGTGCTGGCGCGCCACCCCGGCACGTCCCAGGTGCACCTGCGGCTCATCAGCGGTGACCGGATCACCACCCTGGAGCTGGACGCCTCGCTGCGGGTGACGCCGTCGCCCGCGCTGATGGGGGACCTCAAGGAGCTGCTCGGCCCGGGCTGCCTGGGCAGCTAGGTCGCCCCGCCCGTGCGGCCAGTCGCACTCTTGCTGAAAGCGGCTTCACTGCCAGGGTCTGTTCACCGAGCTGCCGCCGATACCTAGACGGCCAGTGTGGGCTGGTGCGTTACAGCTCTTGGACTGTCGGTCTTACGACGAGCTCACTGATGGAGACGGAATCGGGTTGCTCGACCGCGAAGGCTATGGCCTCGGCCACCGCCGCCGGTGAGATCGCATGAGCGTAGATGGCACGCATCCGGTCTTGGTCGGTGCCGGTGGTCCGCTGCTCCATGCCGGTCGCGACCGCGCCCGGCATGATCGTGGTCACCCGCACGCCGTGTTCTGCCAGCTCTGCCCGGAGGCCTTCGCTGAAGGCCCGCACGGCGAATTTGGAGGCGGAGTGCACGGCTCCGCCGGGGAACACCTTGAGCCCGTGAATCGAGCCGAGCGTGATGATGTGACCTCGGCGCTGGGCGAGGAAGACGGGCAGCGCCGCTGCGACGCCCCACAACGTGCCTTTCAGGTTGAGATCGATGGTGAGTTCCCACTCGTCGAGGTTGAGCTCGGTTATCGGTCGAATGAACATGATCCCGGCGGAGTTGATCAGAACATCGAGGCGGCCAAGATCATTCACGACGGCCTCGACCAGCTGAATGGTGTTGTCGCGCAGCAGTACATCGACGGGGTAGGCCCGCACGGTTGCGCCCCTGTGGGTGAGGCGGTCGACTGCCGATTTGACGCCGGCCGTATCGATGTCGGCGAGCGCAATGCCGGCCCCGCGCAACGCCAGTACCTCAGCCGTTGCTAAGCCGATGCCACCGGCTCCGCCGAGGATCAGCACAACTTTCCCGGAGATGTTGTCAGGCATAAGGGTTCGGCAGTGGCGTCACTGCGCCAGGCGTCAGGACAAGCAATTTGTCAGCCGAACCGCGCCGAGCGAACGCCGCCGCGATGAGGTCGGCGTCTTGGGTCAGGTGCTGCCAGCCGTCGACATGCATCGGGATCACCACCGGCGACTCGAGGATCTCCGCAGCCTGCGCGGCTTGGTCGGCGCTCAACGTCAAGTAAGCGTCCATCAGCGGGCTGCGGGCGCGCCCAGCGAAAAGCACGGCTATGTCGATCGGGCCGGCATGGTCCGCGACCTCGCGCACCACGGTCAGCGAGGCGTTGTCACCGCTGATGTAGACGGTCGGTAGCCCGTCGCCGGAGATGACGAATCCTCGCACCTCGCCGGTGAGGTGTTCAGTGCCTGCCGGGCCGTGCTGCGCGGGAACACCCGTGATGTTCAACTCGCCACCGTCGGGACGTGGCATCCGGTGGTGGCGCCAGATGGGCAGCTCACGCACGGCTCCGCCCAAACGTTGTGCGGCCGCCGCGGTGCTGAGCACCAGCGGCATCCGCTTGAGCAGTTCGCGGCCTTCGTTATCGAGGTTGTCCGGGTGCTGATCGTGCGATAGCAGGACGGCGTCGATGTCGCCGAGACGAGCAGCGTCGACCGCGGGGTGGCCCGTCTTGACCAGGTTTCGCGTGCCGATCACATGGTCACCCGGGGAGTCGAACGTCGGGTCCGTGAGCAGCCGCAATCCGCCGATGTCGAATACCGCGGTCGGTCCCCCCACCAGCTGAACGGTCGTCTGCAGTCGCGACACGGCGGAACTCTTGCTGGTTGCTGATTGAGTCACGCAACCGATTCTTGGTCGCCGAATGGCGGGGGACTAGGAAGCAACAGGCTAGCTAGCGATCGATTTCAGCCAGATTGCCCCGCGCAGAGGCCATTCAATTCGGCGTCAGGGCCCGGGGTGATGCGCTTGCGCTAAGAGGACTCCGGGCGGCAGCGGCTCACATTCGCGCGCGATCGGCGTTGCTGCCGGTATGCCAACGGGCTCATGCCCATGTATCGGCGGAAGTGACGGCGAAGCGACAACCCGTTGGGGAATCCCGCGCGTCGCGCAATCTCCTCGACGGGTTCGTCACCACCTTCTAGCAACTGTTGGGCGCAGAACACGCGCTGCTGCAGGAGCCACCGCATGGGTGACATTCCCACCACCTCGCGGAACCGCCGGTCGAACGTGCGTCGGCTCATCCGCGCTCGGCCCGCCAGGGCGTCGATGGCGAACGGCTCGGCGATGTGGGCCATGGCGAAAGCCATCGCCTCGGCGAGCGCTGCCGGCGACTGGGTGCTCAACGGTGCGGTGTCGATGACTTGAGCACGCGTGCCAAAACGCCGCGGCGGCATGATCATTCGTTGCGCAATCGCGACCACCGCCCTATTGCCCCACTTTCGCTCTACCAAGTGAAGACATGCATCCAGGGCAGCGCCGGTACCGGCGCCGGTGACGATATCGCCGTCGTCGATGAACAACGCCTGATGGTCAACGCTCACCTTGGGGTACATCGCGGCCAGCGTCGGAGCGTGATACCAGTGCATTACTGCGCGCCGACCGTCGAGCAGCCCGGTTGCGGCCAAGACAAACCCGCCCAAGCAGAAGCTGACTATAGTCGCGCCGTTGGCATGCGCGGCGCGGATAGCCTCCAGTGCTGGTTCGGGCGGGCGTTCCGCAACGTCGCGCCAGCTGGGCAGCACGACGATGGACGCCTCGCGGACGGCCTCGAGCCCGAACGGCGCCTCGACGATCAGTCCGCCGGTTGTGTTCAACGGACCGTCCTCGCCAGCGGCGACTTGCAGTCGGAAGTGCGGAGCGTGGCTGGCGAGGTGACTTCCGAACACACTCATTGGAACCGCGGTCTCGAACATGGGGGCCCGATCGAAGATCACCACTGCGACGGGTACATGGTCGTGGGCCATGGTCTCATTCTCCCCCTCGTGTTGAGCGGCCTGACTTTTCGTGATCGCTTCTGCCGGGCCGAGGGACCCGGGTTGACGCGGCAGGGACCGGCGACGGTCACATTGCGATCAGATCCCACCACCGCAGCGGTGTTCACGGTTCGGGAGAGGCCAACCGGTCCTCAACGGTGCGGCGCCGTGGACGCCCTGGCCGAGGTTGATCGCTATTTGGCCGGAGATGTCACGGCCCGACATGAGGGCAGACTTTAAGGTTTCTCTTGTCGCCTTCGAGCGCGCGTTGCACTCGACGTGGTGCCAAGCGATTCTCGTCTCCACCGAAGGCAATTAATTCATTCTGGAATTCACTTAGGGGGTAGAAGCAGATGACGCCGTCACTTGAGGTTGTCCAACTTCGTCTGGAAGAAAAGGTGCTAGTCGCTACGTTGGAGGACCCGCCGCTTAATCTTATCGGCGCAGCTCTGGTTCGAGACCTCGTCGCGCTGATCGAGTTCCCGGAAAGCCACCGTGACGAGGTGTCGGTCGTAGTCTTTGACAGCGCGAGCCCGAACTTTTTCAGCGCTCACGTCGACATGTTGGATGTGCCCGGAGTAAGGGCCGCGGCTGCTCGCCTGGGAGGTGCAACTTTAGGCGTGCTTTTTCGCCGGATCAGCACCTTGCATCAAGTCAGCATCGCATCAGTGCGTGGGATGGTGCGTGGCGCGGGCAGTGAGCTGATCCTCGCCTGTGACATGCGCTTCGCCTCGCGGGAGCGCGCGGTATTCGGTCAGCCTGAAGTGGGCGTCGGCGCCGTCCCCGGTGCGGGCGGCGCCCAACACCTGCCGCGGCTGATGGGTCGCGGTCGCGCCCTTGAGGTACTGCTGAGTTCAGACGATTATTCCGCTGAGGTGGCCGAAAGGTACGGGTGGATCAATCGCGCATTGCCCGACTCGACTCTCGACCGGTTCGTGGATCGGCTGGCGCGCCGTATCGCCCGGTTTCCCCTGGCGGGAATAGCCGACGCCAAGCTTCGCGTCAACGCGATCACCCTCCCGTCGGTTTCGGCACTCGACGAGGACGGCCACTTGTTCCTTGAAGGTGCGGCTCGGCCCGAATTCCAGAACCGGATCCGGGCGTTGTTTGCGAAGAACCTACAGACCGACGAGAGCACCGAACACGAGTTGGGCGTCGCATTGGCCGAAATTTGAAAGCTCGTCGCTATTGTCGGGGGGCTAGGGCTTACGGCTGTGGAAGCTGGCGCGGTAAACCTGTGGGCTAACGCCGACCACCCGGCGAAAGAGTGGTCGAAGGGACACCGCACTCGACAAACCGACTTGGTGGGCGATCGCATTGACGGTGAAATCGGTTTCCTCGAGTAAATGGCGCGCTCGTAATATGCGTTGATGCAGGATCCATTGAATCGGGGAAAGCCCGGTCGCCGCCCGGAATTGGCGGTCGAAGGTGCGGCGGCTGAGGTTGAATTCGGCCGCCAGTGCATCGATATCCAACTGCTGGTTCAAGTTGCGGACGATGTATTCCAAAATTTCGCTCAGTCCGTTGCCGACGCTGCCGGCTTGGATTGCACTGGAGATGAGTTGAGCTTGCGCACCGGATCGCTGCGGCGGTATTGCCAACCGGCTGGCGATCGCTGTGGCGGCTCGGACGCCCCAGAATCGTGCAACGACGTGGATGCAGGTGTCTAAGCCCGCTGCGGTACCCGCGCCGGTAATGACATCACCGTCGTCGACGTAAAGAACCGCGGGATCCACCCGTATCTCCGGGTGGCGCGCGGCCAGTGCCGCCGCGTCCTGCCAGTGTGTCGCGGCGCGCCGTCCGTCGAGCAGTCCGGCGGCCGCGAGCACAAACGTGCCGGTGCACAAACCCACGATGACCGCACCATCGGCGTGTGCGGCGCGGATGGCTTGCACCGATTGCTCAGGCACCGTTTCGTGTGGACCGCGCCACCCCGGCACGATGACGATGCCGGCGCCTCGCATGTCGTCAACACGATACGGGGCATGGATGGTTACGCCACCGGTGCTGACCAACGGCCCGTTCTCTGCGGCGATCGGGAGCAGCGTGAAAGTCGGGGCCCCGCTCTCGGAGCGGTCCATGCCGAAGACGGTGATGGGCACCGACAGTTCGAACATCGGCACACCGCTGTATAGGAGGCAGGCGATCGTGTTGGGATCACGTGCCATGGAACCTCCGTCCTTCGGTAGGCATCCCCAGCGGTTGCCTGCGACAGCTGCTAGCCGGTATGACCGCATGTCTCATGGTAATGAGCCGATACCACCAGGCAGGGGCGAGCCTGATCGGGATCTCGCCGCCCGGCCACGTCCCGCTATCGGTCCAACTATGCCGAAATATGCTGAAGCACAGCGCTATTGGAAAAACCAAACTCGGTGCAGCGTCTTGAACGCTTCGGCGCGGTCCGCGTCCAGCAAAGCGCCCGAGGTACTTGACTTTGCCTGGGCAGCAATGCGGTCGCGCTCTCGAAGCCGAATGTGAAACTGGTTTTACAGTCGCGCCCGAGCGTGAAACCAGCCGCACACTCGCGGGCTAGGCGTCGCGGCGTCAGGCGTCGCCGGACTGCAGCCGCGCACGGACCGATTCCATGCGCTGAGCCAGGGCCGCCTCGTCGATGACGTTGCGGGCCACCAGGGAGTGCGCCAGCGCGACGAGCTGGCTCTCCGGATACGGCAGGGCCGCGTACCGCCCTTCGCCGAGGCGATCCTCGTCGGTCCGGCGCATCAAGAGCTCCAGCGCCGTTCCCTGCCTGTCGAGCGCTTCACACATCCCGTCGAGGCTGGACTTCCAGGGCGGCACCGGATTGCTCACGCCATATTTCTCCGCCATCCGCGCCCACACCTGGTCGCGCTCGGCGACCTGCTCGAGCGTCGGCACCCGCACGGCGGTGACGTCGATCTCGGCTGACATCGGCGGGCCGTCAGTAATTCTCGGCGGGGCGCACCGCGGGATGCACGGGGCGTTCGATGCTGGAGGTCACCCCCGGCTTGGGCAGGGCAACGCCGATCATGCAGTCGCGCGTGACGATCTCGGCGAGCTGCTCCTCGCTCCACCCGTCGGTTCCCGCCGGCCGGACCGGCAGCACGAGGAAGCGGTGTTTGGAATTCGAATCCTCGACCCGGATTTCGACGTCCTCCGGCAGATACAGGCCGAACTCGGCGAGGACTTGGCGGGGCCATCGCACGATGCGGCGTCGATAGTTCGGCGTCCGGTACCACTCGGGGGAGTTGCCCAGCAGCGGACGCGGGTAGCAGGAGCACAGCGTGCACACGATCACGTGGTGCAGCGTTTCGGTGTCCTCGAGGATGTGCAGTGCGGTGAAGTCGCTGGGTGTGCCGAAGCCGGTCGGATGGAGCCAGTCGATGCCCACCTCGCGGCTGGCGGCGATCCCGTCCCGCAGGGCCAGCCGTTTGAAGTCCGGGTCCACCCAGGCCTTCGCGACGAGCCGGGCGCCCGGCGCCGGCCCCATCTGCTCGACGAACTCGGTGTAGCGCCGATGATCCTCGGCGGTGAACAGACCCTTCTCGATTGCCAGTTCGCGCAGAGCGATTTCCAGCACTTCGAAGTCGGTGACCTCGTCGACCATCGGTGCCGCGTGGCGTTCAGGTTCGTGGGTGTGCTCTGTCATCTCGCCATCCTGGTTGGTGATGGGTGTCGGCTCGGCTTAGGAAGCCGGCTGCAGCCAGCGTTCCGATATCTCGGCTTGCAGCGTGTCGTTCGGCGCGCCCGCGTAGGGCTCCCAAAGGTCGGTCATCTTGAAGCGAACGATGTAGAACCACTCCGGCCGCTGGTCTTCGCGGTCGAACGCCTCGTCCTCGGGCGCCGGGCTCTCGTAGGACACCCGGACGACCGTGCCCGGCTTGCCCCGCAGGTATTCCTGCGTGCGCGTGTAGAAGATGGTGGGCAGGTCTCGCACCACCACCGGGTCGCCGACCGCGAAACGCGCGTCACCGGCGAGGCCGTCGAAGCACTGCGGGTCGCCCTTGCCGACCGCCTCGACGTGATGGCGGTTCCTGGGGACCGCCGCCGCGTCGCCGATACAGCGAGGCGCCGGTTCCAACGGGGTCGCGCCGCCCTCCGCGCGCCCGCGCACTTCGGCCGCCCGTTCGATCAACTCACCCAACGTGATGTGGCGCTTGTCGATGAGGCACCGGGCGACCGCCAAAACCCAACGGCCGTAGTACGGGAAGCCCTGATACAGCGTCCTTCCGACATCGACGTTGCCGAGCCTTCTGCGCTCCTCCGACGTCCAGATGCCCCGCCAGCCGAGGACCTCACACGTGACGAAAGTGTCGAGCTCCCATTGCTCTTCCTCTTTCTCCTCGAAGACCGCAGGGGCGTCGGGCTCGCCACCCACGTCGTGGGGTGTCTTCATGAAGGCGCGGAAGCGATCGTGATGTATCTCGTCCGGGTAGGCCCAGTCCTGCAATCGGTGAAAGGCGACGCGCAGTTGGCTGACCATGTCGCCCATAACAGAATTCGCCACGATCGCTACCTCAAAGTAGAAGCGAGAGTGCATAACCCCGAAGACCCACCGTAACACCGCTCGGGTTATCCGCGCGTGGCCAATCTGCGCCCACCGCATGTCGACTGTGCCGCCGGCCGCACACTCGCGACGCGCTAAGCGGTCAACCCCAGTGCCGCCTGATGGTCATGGGTGGGGATGATGGTCACCGCATGCCGAGCAAGGTGCAGTCGCTGCAGCGTCCGGAACGCCTCGTCGCGATCCTCGTCCACCAAAACGCCCGGATAGCTTGCCTTTTGGCGGACCTTCTCGATCTGCAGCCAGTGCCAGGCCGCGTCGCCGGCGATCAGGATCCAGCCGCGCCCGGTGTGGGCGAGCACTCCGACGCTGCCCGGGGTGTGGCCGGGCAGGTCGACAAGTAGGACGGACCGGTCCCCGAACAGGTCGCGGCTTCGGGCGAAGGTCAGCACCGGCGGCCCGTCCAGCTCGTAGTCGACCACGGGCCGTCGGCGCAGCGAATCGCGGACACCGCCGACGGGCGCGACGCGGCCGGACCCGATCCAGTCCCGTTCGGTGCGGTGCAGATGAACGGGCAGATCCGGCAGATCCAGCAACCCCGACACGTGATCCCAGTGCGCGTGGGTCGGCAAGGCGAAATCCAACGCCGGCGGCTCCGGCAGCCGGGTCAGGGCCGTGACCGTGGGAACGGTGTCGGCGGGCGGGCGGACGGCAACGCGCAGCACCGCGGGTAGTTGGGCGATCGCCCGCCGCTCGACGTCGCGGCACACGGCCGGGTCGACGATGAAGGTGGCGTCCGGATGGCTGACGACGAACGAGGTCATCGAGTTCCCGACGCGCCCGGGCGTGAATGTGCCCTCGACGATCGCCGCGGTCGGCACCGGTCGCGGCACCTGGGGCAGCGCGGTCACCGTGACGGTGCGCCTGGGCTCGGGCAGCCCCGCGTCGGCGACGCTGCGCAGGAACCTCTGGTCGGGCCGTCGCGGACGCACCGCGCCCCAGACCGATCCCATTGCGGCGGAGCAACATTGGCGCAGCGAGGGGGAGCGGACCGGCTCGTGCCTCATGGCACGTCCACCCGGACGATGACGCTGTCGGGCCACACGCCCCGGTTGCGCGCACGGCTCAGCTTCTGGCGGACGCACAGGTCTTGGTGGACGTTGGTGACGCCCGGGACCTTGATCAGCGGCACAATGTTCCACTGCCAGCCATACCGTTTGCGCAGGACGCGGTTGGCCCGCGCGGCGTCGTCGCCCGACAGGATCGTGGCGTGGCCCGCCACCGTCGTCGCGCCCGGACGGACCCGGCCGCGATGGTCGCACGCGGTGACCTCGACGTCGCGGCGCGTGGTCAACCGCCGGGTCTTCGGCCCCACCTTGGTGCGGAATACCAACGCGTCGCCATCCAGCCCGAACCAGATCGGGGTGTCGACGGGGGTGCCGTCGCGGCGGAACGATCGAAGCAGCGCGTAGCGTGCCGCGCCCAGCCCATTGAGTGGATGTGTGTGCATAAGATCAGTCAACGACTTAGAGTTGGCTCTAAGTCAAGCGTCGAAGGAGAGGCCGATGAGTCCACGGCTGACGATCGGCGAGGTGGCGCGCCAGGCCGGGGTCGCGGCGACAACGCTGCGTTACTACGAGCAGATCGGCTTGGTGCCGCCGCCCGGGCGGCTGGGCGGGCAGCGCCGCTACGACGATTCGGTGCTGGCCCGGCTCGAGGTGATCCGGCTCTGCAAGTCGGCCGGCTTCGCGCTGGAGGAGATCCAGCTGTTGTTCGCCGACGACGCACCGGGGCGGCCGGCGAGCCGCGCCCTGGCGGAGGCCAAGCTCGCCGAAATCGATGCCCAAATGGAGTCGCTGGCCCAGGCCCGGGCGGTCATCGAGTGGGGTATGCGCTGCACGTGTCCCTCAATTGATGCGTGTACCTGTGGAATTCATACCGCGTTGCCCGCCTGAGCAAAGGAGCTCCCGTGAGTCAGCCGCCCACCATCCCCGTGCAGAGCTTCTCCCATGTGTGCATCGGCGTCTCCGACATGGAGGCGTCGCTGGCCTTCTACACCGCGGTGCTGGGCATGGACGTCGTGTTCGACGTCGAGCTCGACGGCGCCGGCCTGGATGCGGTGACCGGTGGGGTGGCGCAGCGGGGGCGCATGGTCGGCGGGCTGATCGGCGCCGCCATGGTCGAGCTGCTGTCGCTGGGCGCGGTCCCCGAGTGCCCGCGCGGGCCGCACCTGGGCTACACCAACGTCTCGTTCCGGGTGGACGACCTCGACGCCACCTTCGACGCCGTGCGGCGTGAGCACCCCGACGTCCGGGCCGAGCCGCCCGTCGACATCGGCGGGGTGCGGATGTTCTTCATCTACGACCCCGACGGCACCCCCATCGAACTGCTGGAGTTGCCCGCCGGCATATCGAGCACGCTGCAGCTCTGGCGCCCGGATCCAGCGTGATCCATTCCGCGTCCCCGATCACGGACGTACGCTCACGAAGGCAGAGCTGAGAGGACACCCATGACGACAGCCGAGCGCCCGGCCACCCTGTGCGAGGCATTCCAGCGCAGCGCGTCGATCGATCCGGATGCCGTCGCGCTCCGCACCCCCGGCGACACCCAGACCATGACGTGGAGCGAGCTCGCGGCGCAGGTGCGCAAAGTCACCGCCGGACTGGCCGGCCTGGGGGTCCGGCGGGGCGACACCGTGTCACTGATGATGGCCAACCGCGTCGAGTTCTACCCCTTGGAGATCGGCGCCCAACACCTCGGCGCCACTTCGTTTTCGGTGTACAACACGCTGCCCGCCGAGCAGCTGACGTACCTGTTCGACAACGCGGGGACGAAGGTCGCGATCTGCGAGGAGCAGTACGTGGACCGCATCCGCGCCAGCGGCGCGCCCATCGAACACATCGTCTGCATCGACGGGTCACCGCCCGGCACCATTTCGCTGGACGACCTGTACGCCGCGGCGCAGCCCGATTTCGACTTCGAGGCGACCTGGCGGGCGGTGCGGCCCGACGACGTCGTCACCCTCATCTACACGTCCGGGACCACCGGAAACCCCAAGGGCGTGGAGATGACCCACGCCCATCTGCTGTTCGAGGCGTATGCCCTCAACGCCGTCCTGCCGTCCCGGTTCGGTGACCGGGTCACGTCGTATCTGCCGACGGCGCACATCGCCGACCGGGTGATGGGTCTGTACGCCCTGGAAGTATTCGGCGCCCAGGTCACGGTCGTCTCCGATATCCGCGCCATCGCCGCCGCCCTGCCCGACGTGCGGCCCACGGTCTGGGGCGGGGTGCCGCGGGTGTGGGAAAAGCTCAAGGCCGGAATCGAATTCGCCGTCGCCAACGAGACGGACGAGGTCAAGCGTCAGGCCTTGCAGTGGGCGATGTCGGTGGCCGGCAAGCGCGCCGCCGCCCTGCTGGCCGGCGAGCAGATGCCGGACGAGCTGGCCGCCGAATGGGCCCAGGCCGACGAGTTGGTGCTGTCGAAGCTGCGCGAGCGGCTTGGCTTCGGCGAACTCCGTTGGGCGGTGTCCGGTGCGGCCCCGATCCCGAAGGAGACGCTGGCGTTCTTCCTCGGCATCGGCATTCCCATCGCCGAGGTCTGGGGGATGTCGGAGCTGAGCTGCGTCGCCGCCGTCAGCCATCCGCGCGACGCGCGCCTGGGCACCGTCGGCAAGCTGCTGCCCGGGCTGGAGGGCAAGATCGCCGAGGACGGCGAATATCTGGTGCGCGGTCCGCTGGTGATGAAGGGCTACCGCAAGGAACCCGCCAAGACCGCGGAGGCCATCGACGCCGACGGCTGGCTGCACACCGGCGACATCATCGACGTCGACGACGAGGGCTACCTGAGGATCATCGACCGCAAGAAGGAGCTGATCATCAATGCCGCCGGAAAGAACATGTCGCCGGCCAACATTGAGAACACCGTGCTGGCGGCGTGTCCGATGGTCGGCGTGATGATCACGATCGGTGACGGGCGGCCGTACAACGCCGCGCTGATGGTCTTCGACGCCGAATCGGTCGGACCATACGCGGCCCAGCACGGCCTGGCCGACGCGTCGCCCGCGGCCCTGGCGAGTCATCCTGAAGTCATCTCCCGGATCGCCGCGGGGGTGGCCAAGGGCAACGCCAAACTGTCACGGGTGGAACAGATCAAGCGTTTCCGGATACTGCCCTCACTCTGGGAGCCCGGGGGAGACGAGATCACGCTGACCATGAAACTCAAGCGCAAGCCGATCATGGCGAAGTACGCGAGCGAGATCGAGGAGCTCTACGCGCCCGAACTACACCCGGACGTGCACGAGCCGTCGGCGGCCGCGACGGTGCAACCGGCATGAGCGGGGGACCGGGGGCGACCGCGCGCGAGTTCGGCCGGGTCGGCGTGCGAAAGCTGCTGCAGCGCACCGGCATTGTCGAGGAGTCGACGACACCGCTGACGACCGACCCGGTGGAGGTCGTCCAGCTGCTGGCCGCCCCGTGGTATGACGAGCGGCTGAGTGGGCTGGCCGACGAGCTGGGTCGCGACCTGGCGAGCGTGCGCGCCGAGGCCGCCAGTTACCTGCGGGAGATGGCACCCTCGCTGGACGAGCGGGCGGTCAGGGCGTGGCGCAGCTTCAGTTGCTGGCTGATGCGGGCCTACGACGTGCTGGTCGACGAGGACCAGATCGCGCAGCTGCGCAAACTGGATCGCAAAGCCACGCTGGCGTTTGCCTTTTCGCATCGCTCCTACCTGGACGGTCTGCTGCTGCCGGAGGTGATCCAGGCCAACCGGCTCTCGGCCGCGCTCACCTTCGGCGGGGCGAACCTGAACTTCTTCCCGATGGGCGCCTGGGCCAAGCGCACCGGCACGATCTTCATCCGCCGTCAGACCAAAGACATTCCCGTGTACCGGTTCGTGCTGCGCGCCTACGCGGCGCAGCTGGTGCAGAACCACGCCAATCTCACCTGGTCCATCGAAGGCGGCCGCACCCGTACCGGCAAGCTGCGTCCCCCGGTGTATGGGATCCTGCGCTACATCAGCGACGCCGTCGACGAAATCGACGGCCCTGAAGTCTATTTGGTGCCCACCTCGATCGTGTACGACCAGCTGCACGAGGTCGAGGCCATGACCACCGAGGCCTACGGAGCCGCGAAACGGCCCGAGGACTTCCGTTTCCTGATCCGGCTGGCGCGGCAGCAGGGCGAGCGGCTGGGCCGCGCGTACCTGGACTTCGGCGAACCGCTGCCGCTGCGCAAGCGGCTCGAGGAGCTGCGCGCCGAGGAGTCCGGAACGGGCACCGAGATCGAACGCATCGCGCTGGACGTCGAGCACCGGATCAACCGCGCCACCCCGGTCACCCCCACCGCGGTGGTGAGCCTCGCGCTGCTCGGCGCCGACCGCTCGTTGTCCATCAGCGAGGTGCTGGCCACCGTGCGACCGTTGGCGAGCTACATCGCGGCCCGAAACTGGTGCGTGGCCGGCGCCGCCGACCTGACGAATCGCTCGACCATCCGTTGGACGCTGCATCAGCTCGTCGCCTCGGGCGTGGTCAGCGTGTACGACGCCGGCACCGAACCGGTTTGGGGCATCGGGGCAGACCAGCACCTGGTCGCGGCGTTCTACCGCAACACCGCCATCCACATCGTGGTCGATCGCGCCATCGCCGAGACGGCGTTGCTGGCGGCCATCGAAGACGCCGAGGCTTCGGTGGACGGGCTGGTGCAGCCGACACGCGTACGAGACGAGGCGCTGGCCCTGCGCGAGTTGCTGAAATTCGAGTTTCTCTTCTCCGCGCGTGCGCAATTCGAAAAGGAGCTCGCCGACGAAGTGCGCCTGCTCGGGCGGGTGGAAGACACGAGCAAGGCCGCCAGCGCGGCCGATGTGCGCGGGCTGCTGGAAAAGGCCGACCTGCTGTTGGCGCACCTGGTGTTGCGGCCGTTCCTGGACGCCTACCACATCGTCGCCGACCGGCTGGCCGCCTACGAGGACGAATCCTTCGACGAGAACGCCTTTCTCGCCGAGTGCCTCGAGGTCGGCAAGCAGTGGGAGCTGCAGCGCAGGATGGCAAGCGCCGAGTCGAGGTCGATGGAGCTGTTCAAGACCGCGCTGCGACTGGCCCGGCACCGCGAGCTGGTGGACGGCTTCGAGGACCTAGACATCGCGCGGCGGCGGCGCGAGTTCGCCGACGAGATCGCCACCGCCGTCCGGCGGGTCAACACCATCGCGGGCCTGGCCGGGGCGCGGTAAGCGGGGACCAGCGCGGCATTCAGCGCACCGGCGGCGTGGGAAGGTCGGCATGCCGAACCTGGTTCCCGCCAGCGCGTTTCGCCTCATACATCGCCAGGTCGGCCGCGTGCACCAGCCGTTCGATCACCTGCCGGTCGAGAACCTCGCTGCCGGTCGGGAGCCGGAAGCTGCTGACACCCACGCTGGCTGTCACGCCCCAGGGCGTCGCGGCAATGGCCGCGCGTACGGTTTCCGCCATTCGAAGCGCTTGCTCGGTGTCCATGGTCTGGGCGACCAGGAATTCCTCCCCGCCCACCCGGGCGATCAGTGTTCCCACGCTGCCGATTCGCCGCAGGTTGTCGGCTACGGCCACCAGGCTGCGGTCGCCCTCGGCGTGGCCGTAGGTGTCGTTGACCCGTTTGAAGTTGTCGAGATCGACCATCAAGACACTCAGGCATTGCGAGCGTCGGTCGGCGGCCGACATTTTCGACGCCGATCGGTAAAAGCCCCTCCGGTTGCGCAAGCCGGTTAGCGGATCGGTCGAGGACTTCAGGGCGTCGACCGACAGCCAGTGCACCAGTACCTGGCCGCAGAATGGCACCGCCAGGATGCCCGCGCTGAGCAACAGGAAGTTGGCCGCCGCCATCGACGCGTCACCGGACCAGGCGATTCGCGCGGCGCACACGGCCGCCGCACCCAGCGCGCTGCCGAGCGTGAAGACCAGCAGGCGCGCGGAGTGACAAAACGCGACATAGCCCGCGAGACCACCGAACGCGGCGCAACTCAGCATCCCGCTGCGCGGGTCGGCCTCGGTCACACACGTGGCGGCGATGCCGAGTGTGCCCACTATCGAAAACACTTGTGATTCAATGCGCCCGGGCCAGCGCCGCACCCACACCATTGCCATGCCCGCCAGGAAGGCGACGAACGCCACCGCCAGGCCGCGCCCCACGGGTGTCTGCATACCCGAACGGCTGCCCAGCATCAGCAGCGTCGCCGCGGCCAGGATGGACAGGATGCCGACCATCAGGTAGCGGATGAATGGCTTCAATCCGCGTGCGCCGAGGTAGTCAGAGAACCAGTCGTAGTGGTCGGGCTGACGCCACCACACGCCGATCCAGTGCATCGCGAGGCCCCTCACCCGTACCTTCGCCGTATGGTACTTACCACCGACAGAATCGGGAGGCATTCAGAATTTCGGGCCGTCCCCGCCTGACCGCACTGGCGCTTCCGCGCATCGTGGGCACTGCCGACCCGTCCAACCAACCGGCCGCTGAACGGAATCTCACCATGACCACCGTCGACAATCCCATTCCGCCGCAGAACTTAACGGGCATCGTGGGGTGCCGGTTCATCTACACCTACGCCAACGGGTGGCGTTACGAGATGTATGTGAAGAACGAGCGCACGATCGACTACCGAATCCATTCCGGCCATGTCGGCGGACGGTGGGTCAAGGGCCAAGAGGTCGACCTGGTGGCGCTCGACGTCGACAGTTACAAGATCTCGTGGACCGAGCCCACGGGCACGTCGGTGGCCGTCAACGTCATGCCCGGCAAGCGGCGAATCCACGGCGTGATCTTCTTTCCCCAGTGGATCCGCCAGCACGGCGAGCGCACCGTGTGCTTCCAGAACGACCATCTCGAGGAGATGCGCGCCTACCGCGACGCGGGGCCGACCTACCCGATCTTCACCGTGCCCGAGTTCGCCTACATCACCCTGTTCGAGCGGGTGGGTGCCGACGACGAATCGGTGATCGATGTAGCCCCCGACCAGCTTCCACCGGGCTGGGCCGACCGCACCGATTGACAAAGTGGGGGGCGTCCGTGGGCCTGGCGGCACTCCACAAGTTTGGTAGCCGAGAGTTGTCGTACCCCTTTGCGATGATGAAGTCATGTCCTCGATCGCATCGCCTCCCGCGGTAGTCAGTCCCGCGGATCGTGTTGAGGTGTTGTTCGACGAGTTGGCGGAGTTGACCGGTCAGCGCAACGCGATCGATGGCCGCATCGTCGAAATCTTCGCGGAGCTGGATCGTGACGGGCTGTGCGGTCTCACGGGTGCGCGGTCGGTCGAGGCGTTGGTGGCCTGGAAGCTGGGCTGCTCGTCGTCGAACGCGCACACGATCGCCGATGTCGCGCGCCGACTCGAGGCGTTTCCGCGCTGCGCCCAGGGCATGCGGGAAGGTCGATTGTCGCTGGATCAAGTCGGGGTCATCGCGGCGCGGGCAAGTGACGGCTCTGATGAGCATTACGCGGAGTTGGCCAGGGTCGCCACGGTCAGCCAGCTGCGCACGGCGGTCAAGCTGGAACCGCGACCCGAATCCGATTCTCGCCCGCAACCGCTACCGTCGATCACCAAGACTTCCAGCGACGAGTTCACTTGTTGGAGGGTCAAACTCGCGCCCCTGGATGCGGCGAAGTTCGACGCGGCGCTGGCGTCTCACCGTGACGCGCTGGTCGCCGAGTGGAAGCGCGATCGCGGCGGTCCAGGCGTCACATCCGATGCCATGCCGCCGTTGCCGGGCACCCTTGAGGCGTTCATGCGCCTGGTCGAGTCGGGATGGGATGCCGAGGTGGCCCGCCGGCCGCACGGGCAGCACACCACGGTGGTCGTGCACGTCGATCTCGAGCAGCGCGCCGCGGAGCTGCATCTGGGTCCGCTGCTCACCGACGCCGAACGCCGATACCTGACCTGTGATGCCACGTGCGAGGTGTGGTTCGAACGCGACGGTGAGCTCATCGGCGCCGGCCGAGCGAGCCGCCAGATCAACCGGCGGCTTCGCCGCGCCCTCGAGCATCGGCACCCCACCTGCGTGGTTCCCGGCTGTGGCGCTACCCGCGGTCTGCACGCCCACCACATCCGGCATTGGGAAGACGGCGGCCCAACAGAGTTGGCCAACCTGGTGCTGGTATGTCCCTATCACCACCGGTTGCACCACCGCGGCGCCATCACGATCACCGGACCCGCCGACGATCTCGTCGTCTCCGACAGCTCGGGCCGGCCGCTCAGCGCGGGATCGCTTGCGCGTGCGCCCAGCCATGCCCCGCCCGACGTCCCGCCGTGCCCCGGGCCCACCGGTGAGCGCGCCGACTGGTGGTGGTACGAACCCTTCCAGCCGCAGCCGCCACCAAGCAGCAACTAGACCTTCGTTAGCGGACCGACCGCCGGTGGCTGCCCGCCGCGAGGAGGAATCCGACCCACCGCAGGTTCGGCGAGAAGGTGATGGGCAAGCTCTTCCCATGATCCGAATGGCAACGCCGGACGATGCGGTCGCTATCGCCGACATTTATGCGCCTTACGTGCTCGACTCCGCCATCTCGTTCGAGGCGGTGCCGCCGACGGCCCAGCGACCCGCTGCCATGGTCCGACCTACCGGCTCGCACACTTGAGTCTGCGCTCGGAGGTCACACTGGAGAGCAGCATCGAACGGACGACGCCTGGCCACCCACCGAATCGAGGAGTCGATGAGTGACAAACCCGGCGGGCCGACCCGCCCGCTGATCGCGTTCACCACTCAGGACAACGCGCCGCCCATCACACCGGCCCCCATCAGCCGGCCGTGGATGTCGCAGATGCGCAACGGCTGGCCGAACAGGTGCCTGCCGATACTGATCGCCAACCAGAGCGGCTGGGAGCTGCGCAACCGGTCCGCCTTCACCGCGACGTGGATGGGCGGGGATGACAGCATGGGTGTGATCATCGCCCCGGACCGGCGCGACCCCGGTCAGCTCCTGCCGTTCAGCCACTTCGGTTACGGCATCCTGACCTGGCACCTGCCGATGTTGTTCCGTACCCCGCCGGGCTACAACCTGTTGGTCCGGGGTCCGGCGAACTATCCCAAGGACGCCGTCTCGCCGCTGGAGGGAATCGTCGAAACGGACTGGACCACATCGAGTTTCAGCATGAGCTGGCAGATCACCCGCAAGATGATGCCGGTGCGCTTCGAGGTCGACGAGCCGATCTGCATGATCGTCCCGCAAAGGCGGGCCGAGCTGGAAGAGTTCGCCCCGGAAATCAGGCCGATCGAGGCCGACGACGAGGTTCGCCGCAAGCACGAGTTCTTCCTGCGTTCACGCAACGAGCTGGGCCGGGCGCAGGCGGCGACGAATACCGCCCTGGGTGAGAAGGTGCCGTGGCAAGGCGACTACACGCGGGGCAGGCACTCCGACGGCGAGGCCGGGGCCCCCGATCACCAGACGCGCATCCATCTGCGCCCGTTCGCCGAGTCACCGGGCGACAAACAGCAATAGGCTCACCCCGCGTGCGTCGCGGTCAGCTCCGGGATTCGCGTCGGCGCCTGGGCCGATGATCCCGCCCAGGCGATGTATCCGTCGGGGCGCACCAGTACGGCAGGCCCGCGGTCGGTCCGCTCCGCCTGCAGCATCCCGGGCGCATCAACCGGTGGGGCGCCGTGTTCGCGCACGAGGACAAAACCTCCGGTGCGCTGCAGTTCGGTCAACCGTCCCTCGGCGAGCGAAATCGCGGTGGCGCGGGTGCCGACCAGACCGCGGCGGCCGTAGCGCAGCGTCGTGCCCGCGAAACTGCCCGCCGCCAGGTCCCGCACCGCGGGGATGCGAAGCAGCCTGGGTGCCAACAGGTTCCGCATCCACCGCGCAGGCCGCGGATGCAGCGTGGCGGCGCGGGCGATCAGCCCGGACTGCATCACAACGCGCTTGCCGATCGGGTGGCGTTCGTCGTGGTAGCTGTCCAGCAGCCGGTCGTCGGCGCCGCCGAGCACCGCGTCGATCTTCCACGCCAGGTTGGCGGCGTCCTGGATCCCGGTGTTCATGCCTTGGCCGCCCATGGGGGAGTGCACGTGCGCGGCGTCGCCGGCCAAGAACACCCGCCCGTGCCGGTACCGCTCGACTTGCCTTTCGTCGCAATGGAATCGGGACTTCCAGCTGACCTCGACCACACCGTAGTCGGTGCCCATGCCGCGGGCCAGGACGTCGACGACCTCGGCATCCTCGACCGGTTCGCTGTCGGGGAGCTGATGATCGCGGTCCCACACCATGGCGCGATACCACGAGCCGTCCGGGTCCTGGTGGTTGTAGGGAGCCAGGAATGCGAGGACATCTCCGGGCGCCCCGACCGTCAGGCCCCCGCCGGCCGGTCCGTGGGTCAGCTTGACGTCGGCCAGCACGATCGACGTCAGCACCGTCTTGCCGGGGAATCCGGCGCCCACCAACCGTCGAACGGTGCTGTGCGCGCCGTCGGCGCCGATCACGTACCGCGACCGCCACGTCTGCCGGTGCGCGGGATCCTCGTCGTCCTTGGGACGGGCGGTGACCGTCACCCCGTCGGCGTCCTGCTCGAGCGCGATCACCTCCATGCCGCGCCGGATCTCGGCGCCCTGGGCCTGCGCGTAGCGGCGCAGCGCGGCATCGACGTTGGTCTGCGGGGTGACCAAGACGAACGAGTAGGGCGAGTCGAGATGGGTGAGGTCGATCTGCGCGCCGGCGAACAGCCGCACGCGCGGCGCGCGGTGCCCGAGGGCCAGCAGGTCGTCGGCCAGTCCGCGCGCCTCGAGAAGTTCCAGCGTGCGCGCCATGGTGGCGAACGCGCGGCTCGACTGGTTCTCCGTCGGCCAGCGTTCCAGCACCGTGACCGACCGGTCGGCGCGAGCCAGGTCGCCCGCGGCGGTCAGGCCGGTGGGACCCGCCCCCACCACCAGGACGTCGACGTCGTTGGCCGTCATCGCGCCGCTCCTTCCGGCTCCGGGTACCAGCGCCGGATATCGCCGGGGGTGGACTGCGCCGCGCGGTTGAATACGAAGCGGCAGCCCGGCTGGGTGACGTGCGCGGCGTTGACGATCGACTCGAACAGCAGGGTGTTGCCGGCGGCCAGGCGAATGCCGGCGCCGATCAACACCGCGTCGTAGCGCTTGGCTTCCAGCCAGCGCCGAGCCTTGTCGGCGCCAGCGGCGCCGAAGGCGATCAGGCAGTTGTCGACCTCGTATCCTGCCGCGCGCAGCCCCGCGACGTTGTCGTCGTTGGCGGCGCGCAGCGCCTCCCTGGACAGCCCCGCGAACTGCGCGAAGTCCGGCGACGAGTAGTCGATCACGTCCGGATCGAGCCCGATCTGGATGACAGTCACGGTCATGGTCCGACCTCCTCGGCGTGAGTTCAACAATTGTTGAACTCAACGCTAGGCTCACGCTCTGGCCGTGTCAACAGTTGTTGAATACAATCCGCTCATGCCCACGAAAGCCCGCGACGGGAAGGTCACCCGCGCCACGATCCTGCGCGCCGCGCGCGCCCAGTTCTCCACCCAGGGCTTCGAACGCACCACCATCCGCTCGATCGCGTCGGAGGCCGGCGTGGATCCCGCATTGGTCATGCACTACTTCGGCAGCAAGGCGGACCTGTTCGCCGCGGTGTCGCGGCTCGAGGTCAGCTTCCCGGATCTCTCCGGCGTCGCCTCCGAACAGCTCGCGGACGTGCTGGTGCCGCTGTTCGTCCAGGTATGGGATCCGAACGGTTCCTTCCTGCCGCTGCTGCGCGCGGCCGCGACCAATCGCACGGCCGCCGACACGCTCCTGGCGGTTTTCGTCGAGCAGGTAGCCCCGGCCCTGGCGACCGTCACCCCCGACCGCGCCGTCGAGCGGGCCGCACTGGTGGGCTCCCAGGTCCTGGGCATCGCGATGGCCCGCTATGTGGTCGGGGTGCCGGCGCTGGCCGGAATGGACGACGCGACGCTCACCGAATGGGTGCGCCCGGTGCTCGCGCGCTATCTGACGGGCCCGGCACCCCCGGGGCCGTCGGCATAGAGTTGGTGCCATGCCACTTTCAGGGGAGTACGCACCGAGCCCATGGGATTGGGCCCGCGAACAGGCCGAGAAGTACGAGCAGTCGGGCGGGACCGAAGCCACCGACATGAAGGGGAAACCCATCATCGTGCTGACCACGGTCGGGGCCAAGACGGGAAAGCTGCGCAAGACGCCGCTGATGCGGGTCGAGCACGACGGTGAGTACGCGATCGTCGCCTCCCTTGGCGGAGCCCCGAAGCACCCCGTCTGGTACCACAACGTCGTCAAAAACCCCCGGGTCGAGCTGCAGGACGGCGGCACCACTCGCGAATACGACGCTCGCGAGGTGTTCGGCGACGAGAAGGCACTCTGGTGGGAGCGTGCCGTCGAGGCCTGGCCGGACTACGCCGAATACCAGAAGAAAACGGACCGCCAGATCCCGGTATTCGTGCTGAGCCCGGTCGGCTGAATTCCGGACTTGGTCGGCTGCCATGGCACCATTGAGCAGTGTCCGCCGAACTGAGCCATCACCCGAGCGTCGCGCCGCTTTCCGCGGCTGACATCGACGGCGCGGCGAAGCGGATCGCCTCGGTGGTCACGCCGACCCCGCTGCAGTACAGCGACCGGTTGTCGGCGATCACCGGCGCGAACGTCTACCTCAAGCGCGAAGACCTGCAGGTGGTGCGCTCCTACAAGCTGCGCGGGGCCTACAACCTGCTGGTGCAGTTGTCCGACGAGGAGCTGGCCGCGGGCGTGGTGTGCTCGTCGGCGGGCAATCACGCGCAGGGCTTCGCCTACGCGTGCCGGACGCTGGGGGTGCACGGCCGCGTCTACGTGCCCGCCAAGACTCCCCAGCAGAAGCGGGACCGCATCCGCTACCACGGCGGCGACTTCATCGAACTGATCGTGGGCGGAACGACGTACGACCTGGCCGCCGAGGCCGCGCTGGCCGACGTCGAACGCACCGGCGCCACGCTGGTGCCGCCCTATGACGACCCGCGCACCATGGCCGGTCAGGGCACCATCGCAGTCGAACTGCTGGACCAACTGGATGACGAGCCGGACCTGGTGGTCGTCCCCGTGGGCGGCGGCGGCTGCATCGCCGGCATCACCACCTACCTCGCCGAGCGGACGACGAACACATCGGTGCTTGGCGTCGAACCGGCCGGGGCCGCGGCGATGATGGCCGCGCTGGCCGCCGGCGCACCCGTGACACTGGACCACGTCGACCAATTCGTCGATGGCGCGGCGGTGCGCCGCGCGGGCACGCTGACCTACGCCGCGCTGGCCGCCGCCGGCGACATGGTGTCGATCACCACGATCGACGAGGGAGCGGTGTGCACCGCGATGCTGGACCTCTATCAGAACGAGGGCATCATCGCCGAGCCGGCGGGCGCGCTGTCGGTCGCGGGACTGCTGGAGGCCGACGTCGAGCCCGGGTCCGCGGTGGTGTGCCTCATCTCGGGCGGCAACAACGACGTTTCCCGCTACGGCGAGGTGCTGGAACGATCGCTGGTCCACCTCGGCCTCAAGCACTACTTCCTGGTGGACTTCCCGCAGGAACCCGGAGCCCTGCGCCGGTTCCTCGACGAGGTACTGGGACCCGACGACGACATCACCCTGTTCGAGTACATCAAGCGCAACAACCGCGAGACCGGCGAGGCGCTGGTGGGCATCCAGTTGGCCTCGTCGGCCGATCTGGACGGCCTGCTGGCACGGATCCGGGCGACGGAGCTGCACGTCGAACGCCTGGAGCCCGGCTCGCCGGCCTACCGCTACCTGCTGTTCTAAGCCAGATATCCCGGCACCGGCGTGGCTGGATCCAGATCCGCGGCCGGCACCGGCGCGCCCGCCGTCACGCTCAGCGGCACCACGCCCGCCCAGTGCGGCAGCGCGCAATCCTCCGGATCGTCGACCGGGGCACCGGTGCGCACCTTGGCCGATACCTCCACGAGGTCGAGGGCGAGAACCCCGGTGGCGGCCAGTTCGCGCGCGTTCGGGGCGCGGCAGTCGGCGGCGCGGCCGGGCGCGACGTGATCCAGCAGGCCGGCGAGCGCCCGCAGTTGCTCCGTCTCGTCGTCGACGACGCGCGCGGTGCCCAGCACCATCACCGACCGGAAGTTCACCGAATGGTGCATCGCGGCACGGGCCAGCACCAGCCCGTCGACCAGGGTTACGGTGACGCACACCGGCAGGCCGGACGGCGTCGCGCGGGCGGCCAGCAGGGGACCGCTGCCGGTGGAACCGTGCAGGTAGAGGGTCTCGCCCAGGCGGACGTGGGTGGTGGGCAGCACCACCGGCCGGCCGGCGCTGAGGTAGCCCAGGTGGCAGATGAGCGCCTCGTCCAGGATCTGGTGGACGGACTCGCGGTCATAGCGCGCTCGCTCCCGGTATCGGGTGGGCGTGGTGCGCGGCGTCGGCTCGTATCCGGTTTGCATGGCGGTCGCCTTTGTTCTAGTACATAATCATTAGTGTGCCAGTACAAAGCAGCATAACCGGGACGGGTGCGGAGTCCATAGCCGCCAGCATCGAAGCCGCCATCTCGGCGGGCGCGCTGGCGCCCGGGGATGCGCTGCCGCCCGTGCGCGACTTGGCCGCCCGGCTCGGCGTGAACGCCAATACCGCCGCCGCTGCCTACCGCCTGCTGCGTCATCGCGGGGCCGTGGAAACCGCCGGCCGGCGCGGCACGCGGGTGCGGCACCGCCCGGCGACTACCCCCCGATCCCTCCTCGCGCTCGACGTCCCCGCCGGCGTGCGCGACCTGTCGACCGGCAACCCGGACCCGGCCCTGCTGCCCCTTGCGGGCGCCACGCTGCCCAACCCGATTGCGGGCCGTCCGGTGCTGTACGGCGAGCCCGCGATCTCGGCGGCCCTGGCGGAGTTCGCGCGGGCGGCGCTCTCCGCCGACGGCGTGCCGTCCGATCACCTCGCGGTGACCAGCGGTGCGCTCGATGGGATCGAGCGCGTCCTGACCGCGCATCTGCGCCCCGGTGACCGGGTCGCGGTGGAGGACCCGGGCTGGGCCAATCTGCTCGATCTGCTTGCCGCGCTGGGCCTTTCGGCCGAGCCGGTCCGGGTCGACGACGAGGGGCCGCTGCCCGACGACCTGGCGCTGGCCCTGGACCGCGGGTCGCGCGGCTTGATCGTCACCAATCGCGCCCAAAACCCGACGGGTGCGGCGCTATCCGCCGATCGCGCCGACGCGTTACGGCCCCTGTTGGCGCAGCGGGCCGGGGATCTGCTGCTCGTCGAAGACGATCACTGCGCGGGCATCTCCGGCGCGCCGCTGCGTACGTTGGCCGGCGTGACCGAGCATTGGGCGTTCGTGCGATCCACGTCCAAGGCCTACGGACCCGACCTGCGGGTGGCCGTCCTCGCGGGTGACCATCGCACGGTCGAGCGCGTGCACGGCCGACTGCGGCTCGGCGCGGGCTGGGTGAGCCACCTGCTGCAGGACCTGGCCGTCAGCCTGTGGTCGGACCCGGTGGCCGCGCGCCTGGTCGGCGCGGCCGAGCGGCAATACGCCGACACCCGCCGCGCGCTCTGCGCCGCCCTGACCGAGCGCGACGTCGCCGCCCACGCGCGCTCCGGCCTCAACGTATGGATTCCCGTGCCCGATGAGACGGTCACCATCACCCGGCTGCTCCGCGCGGGCTGGGCCGCGGCGCCGGGCACGCGGTTCCGGATCCGCACGCCGGCGGGCATCCGGGTCACCATCGCCGACGTACACGCCGACGAGGTCGACCCCCTGGCGGACGCGATCGCGCAGGCGGTGCACGGCTCGGGCCGCCCCAGCGTCTAGCCGGGCGTCAACGCCCCTCGCCGCCAACGCATCCAAGGCCCGGGCCCGTCCACAACAGCGCCACGCTGGGCTCCGGCGGGGTCTCGTTGACCACGACGAGGGGAGCCGGCAACGGCTTCTCCTTCCTGAGCAAGCCGATCCACCTTAGGAATTGATTCATGGGCGAATCATCGGCGGTCACGCGGCCGGCCGCGCACCGTCATCCACAGGCCTACGCCCGTTCGCGCACCGCCAGGATGGCGAACGAATGGCCCTCCAGCACCGTGCTGTCCGCATCGACCGCGGGATCACCCCAGGCCAGGACCACGTCCCCGGCGACGGGCACCTTCGTCGCCTCGGCGCCGAGGTTGCACACGATGCGCAGCCGGCCGCGCGACACGCTGATCCAGCGTTGCTCCTCGTCGTAGTCGACCGCGAGATGCTCCAGCCAGGGGTCGGCCAGGTCGGGGTCGCTGTGCCGCAACGCGATCAGGTCGCGGTAGAGCCGGTGCAATCGGCCGTGTTCGCCGGTGTCGACCTCGTCCCAGTCGAGTTTCGAGCGCTGGAAGGTCTGCGGGTCTTGCGGGTCGGGGATTTCGTCGGCATCCCAGCCGTGTTCGGCGAACTCCGCCTTGCGCCCTTCCGCGGTGGCCTTGGCCAGCTCCGGCTCGGGATGCGAGCTGAAGAACTGGAACGGGGTAGACGCCGCATACTCCTCGCCCATGAAAAGCATTGCGGTGAAGGGTGTCGCGAGCACGAGCGCCGCCTTGATCGCCAGCTGGCCGCCGGTCAGGTTCTGCGACGGGCGGTCCCCGAGGGCACGGTTGCCCACCTGGTCGTGGGTGCAGGTGTATGCGACCAGCCGGGTGGCGGGGATCCCCGACTCCGCCGTGGTGTCCAGCGGCCGACCGTGCCGGCGGTGCCGGAACGACGAATACGTGGCGGCGTGAAAGTAGCCGTGCCGCAGCGTCTGTGCGAGCGTGGCCAGCGACCCGAAGTCCGCGTAGTAACCCTGGCGTTCACCGGACACCGCGGTGTGGATGGCGTGGTGGATGTCGTCGGCCCACTGCGCCGTCAGCCCGTAGCCGCCGCGGTCGCGCGGGGTGATCAACCGCGGGTCGTTGAGGTCGCTCTCGGCGATCAGCGACAGCGGGCGGCCCAATTGCTCTGCCAGCCAATCTGTTTCGGTTGCGAGCTCCTCGAGGATGTGGATCGCGGTGGTGTCCACCAGCGCGTGCACGGCGTCCAGGCGCAGGCCGTCGGCGTGGAAGTCGCGCATCCAGCGCAGCGCGCACCCGATGATGTAGCGGCGCACCTCGTCGGAGTCGGCGTCGGCGATGTTGATGCCTTCGCCCCACGGGTTGCTCGCCGACGACAGGTAGGGGCCGAACTTCGGCAGGTAATTGCCCGACGGGCCCAGGTGGTTGAACACCGCGTCGATGAGCACCCCCAGGCCGCGCGCGTGGCAGGCGTCGACGAACCGGACCAAACCGTCGGGGCCGCCGTAGGGCTCGTGCACGCTGTACCAGAGCACGCCGTCGTATCCCCAGCCGTGCGTTCCCGCAAAGGAATTCACCGGCATCAGTTCGACGAAGTCGACGCCGAGGTCCACCAGGTAGTCGAGCTTCTCGATGGCCGAGTCGAAGGTGCCGGCGCCGGTGAAGGTGCCCAGGTGCATCTCGTAGATCACCGCACCCTCGACCGGCCGGCCCTGCCAGTCGCCGTCGGTCCATTGTGCGGCGGCCGGGTCCCACAGCTGCGAGCGGGCGTGCACGCCGTCGGGCTGCCGGGGCGAGCGCGGGTCGGGCAGCACGGTGGGATCGTCGTCGAGCAGGAACCCGTAGCGGGCGTCGGGCGCCGCGTCGACTTCCGCGTGCCACCAGCCGTCATCCGCGCGCGTCATCGCGTGCACCCGGCCCTCGACGTCGAGCCGGACCAGCTCCGGTTTGGGTGCCCAGACCCAGAGTTCAGTCATTGTGGCGCTCCAGCAAGACGACGGGCAGGTCGGCGAACAACTGGGCCGCCGAGGTAGGCCCGTCCGCGATGGCCCCGGTGAGTGCGTCCTTCCACGTCCCTTCGGGCAGCGGCAGCACCGTGTTGCCCCAGCCCGTCTCGGTCAGCCGCACGGTCCAGCGGGTGACCGCCACCAGGACGTCCTCGCCCCGGCGGAACGCCAGTACGTGCTCGGCGGCGTCGCCGCTGGCCAGCACTGGGATGTAGTTGCCGCCCAGGAAGGTGTCCGGATGGGAGCGTCGCACCCGAAGCGCCGTCGTGACGACCCGAATCTTGGGATGTTCCAACGCCTTCAGGGCCGCCCGCCGGGCGGTGTAGTCGACGGCCCTGCGGTTGTCCGGGTCGACGAGGCTGTCGTCCCAGAGTTCGGTGCCCTGGTAGACGTCCGGTATCCCGGGCACGGTCAGCGCCAGCAGCTTCTGGCCCAGCGCGTCGCTGGCGGCGTGCGGGTTGAGCTGGTTGACCAGTTTGGTCAGCTGGCCGGCCACCGGACCGTCGAACACGGTGTCCAGCCACCGGTGTACCGCGTCCTCGAACTCGGCGTCCGGATCGTTCCACGAGGTATGCCAGGCCGCCTCCCGGATGGCCTTTTCGGCGTAGCCGTGCAAGCGGTCGCGCAGCTGCGGGCTGACCTCGCCACTGACCGGCCAGACGCCGAAGATGTTCTGCCACAGGAATTGGCCGGTCGCCGGATCGGGGGACGGCGCGTCCGCCTCCCAGCGGGCGACGAACTCGGCCCACAGCGACGGGACCTGCGACAGCACCCCGATCCGGGCCCGGACATCCTCGCCCCGTTTGGTGTCGTGGGTGGTCAGCGTCGTCATCGTCTGCGGCCACAGGCGGGCCCGGTCGGCGGAGCTCTGGTGGAACTCCGCCGCGCCGACACCGAAACGATGCGGTTCGCCACCCACCTCGTTGAGCGAAACCAGGCGGGCGTCGCGGTAGAAGTAGCAGTCCTCGCTTGCCTTGGCGGTGACGGCGCCGCAGAGCTGTTGCAGGCGGGTGACCGGTTCCCCGCTGTGGGCCAGCGCTGCGGCGAGCACCTGCAGCGCGGGTGCCAATTCCGGTGCCTGCGACTGGGTTTCGGCCAGCGCCGTGGGCATGATCGCCGACAGGCTCGGGTAGTCGCAGCGGTAGACGCCGATATGGGTGAGCAGCGCGGCGATCGCTTCTGGCAGTTGCGGATGATCGGCTCCGGCCGCCGCCACGATGCTGCGGCGCAGCCTTCGCAGCTCGCTTGCCAGCGTGTCGGTGGCCGCGCGGACCTTGAGTTCCGCCAACATCTGCGGCGCCGCCCCGTAGTCCAACCCCGCCGACTCGACCAGCTCGGTCAGGGCCGGGGCGCCATTCGGGTCGATGAAGACGCCGCCGATCTCCCGCAGTACGTCGTAGCCGGTGGTGCCGCCGATGGGCAGAGTGGGCTCCAGCGCCTCGTCGACCGCGAGGATCTTCTCGATCACGATCCACGCCCGCGGTCCAACCGATTCGCGCAGCCACGCCAAATAGCCGCAGGGGTCAGACAATCCGTCGGGGTGGTCGATGCGCAGGCCGTCGACGAGTCCCTCGGCGGCCCACCGGGCCACCTCGGCGTGGGTGGCGTCGAACACGGCCCGGTCTTCCTGGCGCAGCCCGGCCAACGAGGTGATCGAGAAGAAACGCCGGTAGCCGCAGACGCCGTTGCGCCAGCCCACCAGCCGGTAGTGCTGGCGGTCGTGCACCTCGGGACCGGTGCCCTCGCCGGTACCGGGCGCGACGGGCAGCGCCAGGTCACCCAACCGGAGCAGGTCCCCGTCGACCTTGAGGTCGGCCGCGTCGTCGTCGGAACCCAGGATGGGCAGCACGATCCGGCCGTCCTCGTCGAGGTCCCAGTCGATGTCGAAATACGTTGCGTAGTCCGAGGAACGGCCGTGCCGCAGGACGTCCCACCACCACGCGTTCTGTTGGGGCTGGTCGATCCCCACGTGATTGGGCACGATGTCGACGATTAGGCCGAGGCCGCGCTCTCGCGCCGCCGCGGACAGCCGCGCCAGCCCGTCGCGCCCGCCGAGTTCGGGGGAGACCGTGGTCGGGTCGGTGACGTCGTAGCCGTGGTTCGACCCGGTGGCCGCGGTCATGATCGGCGACAGGTAGAGGTGCGAGACCCCGAGTTCGTCCAGGTAGTCCAGTAGGTTTTCCGCGTCGGCGAAGGTGAACGCGAATCCGCTGGCCTCACCACGCAGCTGCAGCCGGTAAGTCGAGAGAATAGGAAAGGCCATGCGTCACATGGTCTTACGTAATACCAGAAGCGAACGTCCGGGCAGTGAGACTTTCTCTTCGGCATGCACCAGTTGGTCGGCGTCACCCGACGGATGGTTGGTGTCCAGTTCCACGGTCCACTCCTGGGCATAGTCGTCGTTCGGCATCACGAACTCCACGGGTTCGTCACCGGCGTTGAAGCACAACAGGAATGAGTCATCGACGACTCGTTCGCCGCGTGCGTTGGGTGCGGTGATGGCCTCGCCGTTGAGGAACACCGCCACACATTTGTGAATGCTCTCGCCCCAGTCCTCATGCGTCATCTCGCGGCTGCTCGGATTCAGCCAGGCGATATCGCGGACCTCCTCGCCGCTTCGGATCGGCTCGCCCTCGAAGAACCGGCGGCGGCGGAACACCGGATGGTTCTTGCGCAGCGTGGTCACCTTGCGTGCGAACGCCAGCAGGTCCGAATTCTTGTCGACCAATGACCAATCCATCCAAGACAATTCGGAGTCCTGGCAGTACACGTTGTTGTTGCCGTTCTGGGTGCGGCCCAGCTCGTCGCCGTGCGCGATCATCGGCGTGCCCTGGCTGAGCATCAGCGTCGCCCAGAAGTTGCGCATCTGGCGGCAGCGCAGCGCCGTGATGTCCGGGTCGTCGGTGGGTCCCTCGACGCCGCAGTTCCACGAGCGGTTGTGGCTTTCGCCGTCGCGGTTGTCTTCGCCGTTGGCCAGGTTGTGCTTTTCGTTGTAGGACACCAGGTCGTTGAGCGTGAACCCGTCGTGGGCGGTGACGAAGTTGATGCTGGCGCTGGGGCGCCGGCCGGTCGCCTCATACAGGTCCGACGACCCGGTCAGCCGGGACGCGAACTCGCCAAGGGTTGCGGGCTCGCCCCGCCAGTAGTCACGCACAGTATCGCGATACTTCCCGTTCCACTCCGTCCACAAACCCGGGAAATTTCCCACCTGATAGCCGCCCTCGCCGACGTCCCACGGTTCGGCGATCAATTTGACCTGGCTGACGATCGGATCCTGCTGCACCAAATCGAAGAACGCGCTCAATCGGTCGACGTCATGCAGCTCGCGTGCGAGTGTGGCGGCCAGATCGAAGCGGAAGCCGTCGACGTGCATCTCGGTCACCCAGTAGCGCAGCGAATCCATGATCAGTTGCAATACGTGCGGGTGGCGCGGGTTGAGGCTGTTGCCGGTGCCGGTGTAGTCCTTGTACAACCGCAGGTCCGTGTCCATCAGCCGGTAATACGCCGCGTTGTCGATGCCACGGAAGTTGATGGTCGGCCCCAGGTGGTTGCCCTCGGCGGTGTGGTTGTACACCACGTCGAGGATGACCTCGATGCCCGCTTCGTGGAAGCTGCGCACCATGGACTTGAACTCCGCGACGCTGGAGTTGCGGTTGGACGCGTACTGGTTGTGCGGCGCGAAATACCCGAAAGTGTTGTAGCCCCAGTAATTTCGCAATCCCATGTCCAGCAGCCGCGAGTCGTGCATGAACTGATGCACCGGCATGAGCTCGAGCGCGGTGACGTTGAGCGACTTGAGGTGATCGATCACCGCGGGGTGGGCCAGGCCGGCGTAGGTGCCGCGGAGTTCCTCGGGGATGCCCGGGTGGGTCTGCGTCATCCCCTTCACGTGGGCCTCGTAGATCACCGTTTCGTGGTAGGGGGTGAGCGGCGCGCGGTCGGAACCCCAGTCGAAGAAGGGGTTGCTCACCACGCTGGTCATGGTGTGGCCCAGCGAGTCGACCATCGGGGGAGTCCCCGGGTCGGCGTTGTCGGCATTGGGGTCGTCGAGGTGGACCGCGTTCAGGTCGTAGGAGAACAGCGCCTGCCCGAAGGTGAAGTCGCCGTGGAAGGCCTTGCCGTACGGGTCGAGCAGCAGCTTGCTCGGGTCGCACCGATGGCCGGCCGACGGGTCGAAGGGCCCGTACACCCGGAAGCCGTAGCGCTGGCCGGGGGTGATGTTGGGCAGGTAGGCGTGCCAGACGAAGCTGTCAACCTCATCGAGGGGGATCCGCGACTCCGCTCCGGCGTGGTCGATCAGACACAACTCGACCCGCTCGGCTACCTCGGAGAACAACGAGAAGTTGGTCCCCGCGCCGTCATAGGAAGCTCCGAGCGGATAGGGGGTCCCCGGCCACACGGTGGCCAGTTTCGGCTGTTGGTTACCAGTAACGCCTGTTTCTGAAGCGTATTTGTCGGTCGGCACCTTAATGACCTTATCCGCGCTCGGCGGCGGCCGGGCGCGTCACCACCAACCGGTGCTGGCCGCGATCTGGCGGCCCAATTCCCCTGTCATGGTTCGCACGTAAGTGGGGGTGAGGTGGTGGGCACCGTGGTAGATCAGCACGTTTCCCTCGACCGGGCGGCACACGTCGGCACGGCAGATCGCGTCGGACATGTCGAGCACCTTCAGCAGCGGGAACTGGGTGACGAAGTCGAGGGTCTGGTTACGGTCGGACAACACGTCGGAACGTTTGATCGCGCACGCCTGGGGGCTGCCGCCCTTTTTGGCGAGGCAATCCGCCGGGTCGAACGGCTGGCCGTTCTTCACCAGCCATGGGGTGTCCCGCATGCCGAGGATCGGAATGTTGTTGTCGGAGAACCTCTGCCAGATCCCGATGTAGGTCGCCGGCATCACGTCGCCGGGCTTGATGTTCCACGGCCGGGTGGTCGTGGTGAACACGTAGTCGGGATGGTCGGCGATCACCTTGGTCATCGTCTGTTCCACCCACTCCCGGCACTGCGGGTAGGCGGCGTTGTTGCCCATGATCAACGGGACTTCCTCGGTGGACAACGGGCAGCCCATCTTGAGATAGGTCACCACCTTGAAGTGGTGCATCTGGCCGAGCAGGCTCAGCGCGGGCAGCCAGTGTTCGGCGTGGGACCCACCCGCGAGCGCGATGGTGCGGTCGGCGGCCACGTCGCCGTAGGTGCAAACGACCACGGCCGGGTTGACGAAGTCGCTGATGCAACCGTCGCGGGTGGAGGACGGCAGGTCTTCCTTGACCTCCAGCACGCTGGGCCGCATCGGCAACGCAGGCACGCGCACGCGCTCGGTCAGGGCGCGCGCCCCCGGATAGTCCTGCGGGTTGAGCACGCTGAGCTCCTTGCCCGCGGCGCGCAGGACCGTGACGTGCTGGCGCCACGTGAACGACGTCGCGGTCAGCGTCACGCCGAGGAGCACGATCGCGGTTCCCAGCGCCATCGTGGGCCTGGGCAGGCGTGCGAGCCACGGGGGCGTGGGCGCCGGTGACTTCCCGGAGGCGCGGTAGCGCAGGGGGTCCTCGACGAGCCGGGTGGTCAGGTAGGCGAGCAGGCCCGATACCAGCAGCACGGCCGAGCCTTCGACGAAGTTGGCGTGCCGGTGCCCGGTGAAGGACAGCCAGAAGATCAGCAGCGGCCAATGCCACAGGTAGAGCGAATACGCCATCGCGCCCAGCGCGACCAGCGGCCCGGCCGCCAGCAAACGATTCGGCAGTGGCAGCCGGTCCCTGGTGGCGGGATCACGCTGCAGGTTCGCCCCGGCCAGGATCATCAGCATGGTGGCCCCGACGGGCACCAGGGCCCATGGGCCGGGAAACTCCTGCACGCCGTCGATCAGGGCACCGCAGGACACGATCGCGGCCAGCGCGACGGTGGCCAACACCGTCCGCAACCACATCGGCCAGCGGATGGCCGGCACCACGGCGCCGACCAGCGCCCCGAGTAACAACTCCCAGGCGCGCGCGAAGCTGTTGTAGTAGGCGGCGGCCTGGTCGTCCTGATGCGCCACGATCGCGTAGACGAACGACGCCACCGTGAGCGCCGTCAGCAACACCAGGAACAGGGTGCGCAAGTGGGCGCCCAACGGGCGCCGGAATAGGTACGCGCAGCCGGCGATCAACAGCAGGAAGCCGACGTAGAACTGGCCCTGCACCGACATGGACCAGATGTGCTGCAGGGGGCTGACGGCCTCGCCGGCGCGCAGGTAGTCCGACGCGGTGTTGGCCAACTCCCAGTTCTGGTAGTAGCCGAGGCTGGCGAGGCTTTGGTCGGCGAAGGTCTCCCAGCGGGTCTCCGGTTGCACGAGGATGGTCAGCACCGCACACCCGGCCAGCACCACGACCAGCGCGGGGACCAGGCGGCGGACGAGCCGGATCACCTCGGCAACCGGCGACAGGGTGACGGCCGGATTCAGTGCCGCGCGAATGACCTTGCCGCCGAAGAAGAATCCGGACAGCGCCAAGAACACATCGACCCCGCCCGAGACGCGGCCGAACCAGACATGGAACACCGCGACCAGCGCGATCGCGATGCCCCGCAACCCGTCGAGGTCGTAGCGGTAGAACCCCGCATTCCGCGTTCCCGTAGCGGCCGGTTCCTCGGTCGCGATCGGCAGGGGAGCAGGGGACAGGGTCGACATGATCGACCGCTAATTTACCGAAAACCGCCACCCGCTCCCGTTTAGGAGCAGGTGGCGGTGTCCGACAGGTCCCGAAGCGCCCGGAAAACTACCGGGCGGTGCCGGGGGCCGGGGGCAGGAACGGTGATTGCTGGGGCGGCAACAGCTGCACCGGGGCCTGCTGCGGCGGAATCAGCTGCGTCGGCAGCTGCGGAAGCGGGGCCTGCGGGGCCCGTTGCGCCGGGAGTTGCTGCAGCGGTGCTTGCTGGACGGGGGCTAGCGCGGACTGCTGCTGCAGCGGCGCTTGCTGCACCGGTGCCGGTTGCACGGGCGCCGGTTGCACCGGTGCCGGCTGGGCCGGGGCCTGCGGCAGCGGCGCCTGCTGTTGGGCGGGCACTTGCTGCACCGGCGCTTGCTGCAATGGGGCTTGCTGCGTCGGCGCTTGCTGCGCGGGCAGTTGCTGCAGCGGGGGCTGCTGCAGCGGGGCCTGCTGCAGCGGGGCCTGCTGCGCCGGCGTCTGCGTCGGCACCTGCTGCGGCAGTTGCTGGGCCGGTGCCGGCTGGACCCCGAGGACCCGGACCAGGTACGGAGCCATGCCGTTGGCGCGCACCGGCGAAACCTGGACGACGTCGCCCACTTCGAGCATCTGGTTGTTCCCCAGGTACATCGCGACGCTCTGCGTGCCTTCCGGCCCGTAGAAGATCAGGTCACCCTTTTGCGCCTGTTGCGGCAGCACCTTCTGACCGACCTTGTACATCGCCCCGGACGAACGCGGCAGCTTGATGCCCGCGCCGGCGTAGGCGTACTGCATCAGGCCCGAGGCGTCGAAGCCGACGGTGTTGATACCGGAACCGGTGCCGCGGGTGGGACCGTTGATGCCCCCGCCGGCCCAGGAAAACGGCACGCCGCGCTGCGACAGCCCGCGCGCGATCACCACGTCGGTCGCCTGCTGGTAGTCCATCGGCCGGATACCCGGCTCGGCGGATGCGACCGCGGGGGCGACCAGCGGGGCCGCCAGCATCGCCAGACCGATCGCGAAGGCGTAGATGCGTTTCATTGTTCTTGGCCTCTCAGGCGCTCAGTGGCCTCAGCGCGGTGACTTCACGCGTCCGCCGCCGATCCATGCCTGGGCGAGGACCCCCACGTTGGGGCCGGCGCCGCTGCATGACACTTGCGGATGTGACAGCGGGCACGACGCCCCTGTTTTCACATCAGTCACTGAAACCACTCTGACAACAGAAGGTGGTAGCCGCCAGGCTCCGGCGGGATTTTTTGTCGTACCGTGACCGGACGGTGACTGCGCGACACGAATCCCGTATGCGCAGTTGTGATTTCGGTCTCAGTCGGACCCATGGGTGGACCAACCGCTGCGGCGGTTGGCCTAGAGCCAATAGCGTTCGCTGAAGGTGGTCAGCAGGGAGCCGACGACCGAGCTGACCATGACCAGCGTGAGGGCCAGAACCGGCCAGAAGGACATGTACCAGCCCTTCAGCATGGAAACGAGGGGGCCGACGACCGCGGCGGCGATCGCCGCGCCGATGCCACCCCACACCACCGGGCGGATGTAGTAGTCGATCCCGAAGGGCACCGGCCCGCAGGTCTCGTCCGCGCACACGTGCTCGAGGAAGCCGAACAGGCGGTCCGGCCACGTCGTCGCGGTGGCCAGGATGACGAGCACCGCCAACAGCGCGATCGTGGAAACGACGTCCCACGGGGCCAGCCGCACGCGAATGACCCGCGGCGCTTCGTCGTCGTAATCGACCACCGGGGAATTGGTTTTCGCGGTCTCGGACGCGCCCGCGGCGGGTTTGCCGGGCGAATGCGGCGTAGCCATCGGATCCCATGCTCCCCGATGGGCGGACTTTGTGCGACTCGGCTGCTTTACCCTCGATCACTATGCCTGCGGCGACGGCCGGGTTGACGCCCGAGCAGATCAGCGCGATCGACGCCGCGCATCTGTGGCACCCGTACAGCACGATCGGCGGCGAAGCCGTCGCGCCGGTGGTGGCCGTCGCGGCCCGCGGCGCCTGGCTGACCCTGATCCGCGACGGCCGGCCGATCCAGGCGCTCGACGCGATGAGCTCCTGGTGGACCGCGATCCACGGGCACGGCCATCCCGTGCTGGACGAGGCGCTGACCAGGCAGTTGGGTGTGATGAACCATGTCATGTTCGGCGGGCTCACCCACGAACCGGCCGCCCGGCTGGCGCAGCTGCTGGTGGACATCACCCCGGCGGGGCTGGACACCGTTTTCTTCAGCGACTCGGGCTCGGTGTCGGTCGAGGTAGCGGTCAAGATGGCGCTGCAGTACTGGCGCAGCCGCGGCCGGCCCGGCAAGCACCGGCTGATGACGTGGCGGGGCGGCTACCACGGGGACACCTTCACGCCGATGAGCGTCTGCGACCCCGACGGCGGCATGCACTCGCTGTGGACCGACATCCTGGCCCGCCAGGTGTTCGCGCCGCAGGTGCCGCGCGACTACGACCCCGGTTACAGCGCGGCGTTCGAGCAGCAACTCAGCAGGCAGGCCGGTGAACTGGCGGCCGTCATCGTCGAGCCGGTGGTGCAGGGTGCGGGCGGGATGCGCTTCCACGACCCCCGCTACCTGCGCGACCTGCGCGAGGCGTGCCGGCGGCACGACGTGCTGCTGATCTTCGACGAGATCGCCACCGGCTTCGGCCGCACGGGCGAGCTGTTCGCGGCCGACCACGCGGGGGTGAGCCCCGACATCATGTGCGTCGGCAAGGCGATGACCGGCGGATACCTCAGCATGGCCGCCACCCTGTGCACCACCGAGATCGCGCACACCATCAGCACCGGCGAGGCCGGCGCGCTCATGCACGGCCCCACCTTCATGGCCAATCCGCTGGCCTGCGCGGTGTCGGTGGCCAGCGTCGAGCTGCTGCTCGGCCAGGACTGGCGCGCGCGGGTCGCCGAGATCTCCGCCGGCCTGACGGCCGGGCTCGAACCCGCCCGGGCGCTGCCCGGCGTGACCGACGTGCGGGTGCGCGGCGCGATCGGCGTCATCGAATGCGAACGCCCGGTTGACCTGGCCGTCGCTACCCCGGCGGCCATGGATCGCGGCGTCTGGCTGCGCCCGTTCCGGAACCTCGTCTACGCGATGCCGCCCTACATCTGCTCGGACGGCGAGGTCGCCCAGATCACCTCGGCGATGATCGAGGTCGCGCGCCTCGTAGGCTGAAGGCCCATGAACGCCTTCCCGCGGGCACCGATCGAGACTCCCCCGCAAGCGGGTGATACCCCCACGCCGCTGGCCTGGCTGGAGGCGGTGGAAAGTCAGCGCCGCGAGGCCGGGCTGCGCCGGTCGTTGCGGCCGCGGCCCGCCGTCGCCACCGAGCTGGACTTGGCATCCAACGACTACCTGGGGCTGTCCCAGCACCCCGACGTCATCGAGGGCGGCGTCGCGGCGCTGCGCATGTGGGGCGCCGGCTCCACCGGTTCCCGCCTGGTCACCGGCGACACCGAACTGCACCAGCAGTTCGAGTCCGAGCTCGCCGAATACGTCGGCGCCGCATCGGGATTGCTGTTCTCGTCCGGATACGCGGCCAACCTGGGCGCGGTCGTCGGCCTGTCGGGCCGGGGCGCGCTGCTGGTGTCCGACGAGCTTTCGCACGCCTCCCTGGTCGACGCCTGCCGGCTGTCGCGGTCCCGGGTGGCGATCACGCCGCACCGCGACGTCGATGCCGTGGAGGCGGCCCTCGCCGGGCGCGACGAGGAGCGTGCCGTCGTCATCACCGAGTCGGTGTTCAGCGCCGACGGCGCCCTGGCGCCGCTGCGGGAGCTGCACGAGGTCTGTCGCCGGCACCGCGCGCTGCTGATCGTCGACGAGGCCCACGGCCTCGGCGTGCGCGGGGGCGGGCGCGGGCTGCTGTACGAGCTCGGGCTGGCGGGCGCCCCCGACGTGGTGCTGACCACGACGCTGTCCAAGGCGCTGGGCAGTCAGGGCGGAGTGGTGCTCGGGCCGGCGGCGGTGCGGGCCCACCTGATCGACGCGGCCCGGACGTTCATCTTCGACACCGGCCTGGCGCCCGCGGCGGTGGGCGCCGCGTGGGCGGCGCTGAGTGTGCTGCGGGCCGAACCGTGGCGGCCCGAGGCGGTGTTGCGGCATGCCCGCATGCTGGCCGACGCGTGCGACGTGCCCGAGATCCCGCAGTCGGCGGTGGTGTCGGTGATCCTGGGGGACCCGGAGGTGGCGCTGGCCGCCGCGGCCGCCTGCCTGGACGCCGGCGTGAAGGTGGGCTGCTTCCGGCCCCCGACCGTGCCGGCCGGGACCTCCCGGCTGCGGCTGACCGCCCGCGCGTCGCTGGATGCGGCCGAACTCGACATCGCCCGGCGGGTGCTCACCGACGTGCTTGCTGTGACGCGCCCTTGACCGTCCTGGTCGTCACGGGGACGGGAACCGGGGTCGGCAAGACCGTCGTCACCGCCGCGCTGGCCTGTCACGCCCGTCAGGCCGGCATCGACGTCGCGGTGTGCAAACCGGTCCAGACCGGCACCGACACCGGCGACGACGACCTGGCCGAGGTCGCCCGGCTGTCCGGCGCGACCGAGTTGGCCGGGCTGGCCCGCTACCCGCAACCGCTGGCGCCGGCCGCCGCGGCCGAGTTGGCCGGCGCGGCGCTGCCCACCGGTGAACAGGTGCTGCGGCTCATCGCCGGCCTGGACCGACCGGGGCGGCTGACGCTGGTCGAAGGGGCCGGCGGGCTGCTCGTCGAGCTCGCCGCCGAAGGCTTCACCCTGCGCGATCTGGCCGTCGAGCTGGGCGCCGCGGCACTGGTCGCGGTGACCGCCGAACTGGGCACCCTCAACCACACCGCGCTGACGCTGGAATCGCTTGCCGCCCATGATGTTTCGTGCGCCGGCCTGGTCATCGGCAGCTGGCCGGTGCACCCCGGGCTGGTGGAGACCTCGAACCGCTCCGCGCTGGGCCGGCTGGCCCCGGTGCGGGCCGCGCTGCCCGCGGGGGCCGGATCGATGGACGCCGCGCAGTTCGCGGCCATGAGCGCCGCGGCGTTCGACCGCGACTGGGTCGCCACGCTGGTCCGCTGATGGTGCATTCCATCGAGCTGCTCTTCGACGGCGAGACCGAGGCGACGATCCGCGGGCTCTGGGACGCGCTGGCGTGCGCGGGAATTCCCAGTCAGGCACCGGCCGGGCGGCCGCACGTCACGCTCGCGGTGGCCGACCGCATCGCCGAGGAGGCCGACGCCGCGCTCCGGCCGCTGACCGGCCGGCTGCCGCTGGGCTGTGCCGTCGGCCCGTCGCTGCTGCTCGGGCGGTCCAACGCGATCCTGGCCCGGCTCATCGTGCCGACGGCGGAGTTGCTGGATTTCCACGCGCAGGTGCACCGGTTGTGCGGCGAGCTCCTGGCCCCCGCGCCGGCCCCCACCAGCCTGCCCGGCTACTGGACGCCGCACGTCACGCTGGCCCGTCGCGTCGCGGGACCGGCGCTGAGCCGGTCGCTGCGGATCGCGGGGCGGCCCCAGCTCGTCGAGGGGAGCTTCGCCGGTTTGCGCCACTGGAACGGCGAGAAGAAGGTCGACTACCTGATCCGCTAGCCGCCGAACAGCAGGTAAAGGCCGGTGAAGGTGTAGCCGACCATGACCAGCATCATGGTCAGCTGTCCGGTGAGCTGGTGCCCGCTGGGCAGCAGCCGCAGCGCCTTGTCGTGGGCGGCGATCACCGCGAGGATGTGGCCGGTCACCACGCAGGCCACCTTGATCCCGGCCAGCACCGGCGGGTGCGCCGACAACACGTAGGCCACCTGCTGGTGCGCCAGTCCCAGCAAATTCCAGCCGTGGCCGAGCGGGTCGGCCAGCGCGAACACGGCCTGCTGTCCGCGCTCGACGAGGTAGGTGAGGTAGTGGGCGAAGATGTAGCCCACCACGATCGGGATCAGGGAATGTGCCATCTGGCCGGGCAGGGCGCGGCGCTGGTCGCGGTCCACGCCGCCCGTCGCGCGCGCGGCGAGCGAAAAGGTCACCGCCACAACGGAAATGAAGACAATCAGCCCGAGGGTTCGCAGCAGCGACGACGCCGGCGCCGGCGTCAGGCCGATGTCGCGCGATAACCCGTCGGCGAAGCCGCGCCACGTCGGGGACGACGAGAAACTGTCGAACGCCGTGGACCCGAGCAACACCGCGAGCAGCACCACCACCCCGGGCCGCACGGGCAGCGACGGCAAATGGTCGAGCGGATTCCCGATGACGATCCTCCCGCTCGCCGGGTTGCGGCGAAACGGGGACAGCCGGGACACCGCCATGCTGTACACGCCGAACGGGTCGGCACGGGCCAGCCAGCGCTGGCCACACAGCCAGGCGCCCACCAGCATGGCCACGGCGTACACACCCAGCCACGCGCCCACCCACGGCAGCGACGCGGGGTTCGGGCTGGCCAGCTCCATCCAGACGAACGCGAACAGGCCCAGCGCGGCCGGGCGGTAGCCCCAGCGTTCGGGATAGGACCGCCGCGGGCGGTGCAGGCGCTCGGGCGTGGCCCGCCGCAGCAACAAATAGACCGTCCGCATCGGCGAAATGACCCGCCAAACCGGCCCGATCGCCAGCGACAGCGCCACCAGGCCGACCCACAGCAGCACGTAGAACACACCGAGTAGGGCGTTGGTCTCCGACCGCGGGCCCCACACCCCGGCCGCCACCGCCCACGCCGCGAACACCAGCGCCAGCCCGGCGGTCGTCCACCGCGTCGCCCGGGCGTCAACCAGCGCGGTCACCGCCGCCGGCAGTGGGCGGCCGGGCTTGAGCGGATCGAACCGCGGCCGCCGCCAGGCGAAGGCGACCAGCGCGAAGGTGAACGTCAGGGCCCACGCCGCGCCGACCATCGCGTACAGGTACGGCACCGGCAGGTCGCCGGATCCGCCGAGCCCGTGCGCGAGCACCACGGTCGCGCCGCCGCCGGTCACGGTTGGACTTGGACGGTCGCAATCGTGCGGTCCAGGTGGTGCAACTCCACCTCGACGTTGCCGGGCACGTCGGCGCTGAACTGGAACGTCTGGTTGGGCGCCGCGGCCACCGGGAACTTGTGGTCGGGCGTCGAGTGCACGTGCAGCTCGTCGGGAGCGTCGCTGGTCACCTTCACCGTGATCGGCTGGTGCACCCTGGCCTGCAGCGTGGCGTTGGTGGGAGTCACCTGCCCCTTGGCGATGGTGACGTCGATCGTCGGGCCGGCGCCGGTGGCCTGCGACTGGCTATGCGAACCGCCGCACGCGATCAACGCCCACGCCAGCGCCGCCACCCACGCCGCAGCCAGGGCTCTACGCATCCCCATCGATCAGGCCGCCCTGGGGGTGCCGGGCACGGGCTGTTTTTCTGCCTCCGGCACCGTCGGGACGCTCTCGGCGTTGTTGATCCGGCCCGCGCCCCAGGTCAGGGCGGTGATCACCATCAGTGTCAGGAAGAGCACCACGATCCCACCGGCGGTGAACAGCCAGGCCGGCGCGCTCTGGTCACGCTCGCGCTGCAGGATGGTGACCTCCAGGACGAACGGCCGCGTGCTGGACGCCAGCGCGGGGACCTCGGGCGCCGGGATGGCATCGTCCGCCGGCTCGTAGATCGGCACGGCCGTCATGGTGCGGCCGTCCTGCACCCGCAGCAGGGTCTTCCAGTCTCCCCACACCGGGACCGGCTGGGTGGACCGGTAGTGCCCGGGCCCGACTTTGGCGAGCTTGTCGATCATCAGGCCGCGGTCGTTCTGCATCCGCCCCTGCCAGGACAGGATCGTCAGCCAGTCCGGGTGGTCGCTGACCATGGTCGTCGGCGAGATCATCACGTCGGCCGACACCATCCGCTGGCCGGCGGGGCTGGGCAGATCCGTCAGCGTCACCGTGGCGGTGTTCTTGCCCGGCACGAGGATGTGCAACCCGTTGGCCACCGCGCAACCGATCACGAGCACCGTCAGCGCGACGACGCCGATGGCGAGCCGGCGGCCCGGCAGGCGCTCGCCGGTGAGCACCATGCCGAACATCGCGCCGCACAACCCGGTCAGGACGGCCACCGGCACCGACATCGCCAGCGCCTCGCCCCACATGCTGGTCGGCCACGGGTAGTGGTAGACGGCCCCGATCCACAGCGATTCCAGCCAGAGCCCCACCGTGGCGACCCCGAGGCCCGAGACGGCGCCGAACACCAGCGGGCGCTTGATCAACGGCGTCAGCGCCACCAGCTCGACGATGAGGGCGGGACCCAGGTAGAGCGGGAACCAGTTGATCGGGGCGCCCAGGATGGGGCCGACGATCACCGCGACCGCGCCCCGCAGCGCGATGGCGAACACCGCCGCGATGATCGCGGCGCCGCGGCCCATCGTCAGGCGGGCGGCGACGGCGGCCAGTGCGGACGCCGCGGCGATCAGCATCGGCTGAAACACCAGCCGGAACTGCGGGACCCCGAAGTCGAACTCGATCTGGTAGACCGACAGGCCGATGAACAACCCGCCGAACGACAGGTACCGCAGGAACGAGATGAACGCGCCGTTGAATACCTCCCCGGCTTCGTGCGCCTCGCCCTCACGCTCCAGCATCAGCACCGAGAACAGCGAGAAACACGCCCCGCCGATCATCATCAAATGCGTTGGGCCCCAAAGGGTGACGTCTTGACCGAAGATCCGGTGCCAGATGTCGTCGAGCGGGAACCCGATCATCGCGTACATGCCGCAGCCGGCCATCAGGATGCCGCCGACGGGCGCGTACCAGTTGCGGGTGATGCGTACCGCCGCGGGCCCCGGCTTGTCGAAGGGCAGCACCATCGACACCGCGCCGCCGACGAAGATTCCGAACAGCCCGATGATGATGAAGTAGTGCGCGGGGTTGGCCAGCGGGCCGGGGTCGCGCCCGTTGCCGATGTGCCAGCTGACGTCCCAGATGAACCCGAACAGGGCGCAGATGATGAACGTCGTGAAGATCATGACCGGCAGCGCCACCCAATTGGGCCGGTGGAACTTCTCGCCGAGCTTGTCGGCCACCCGCGTCAACCACTCGATCCGATGGGTGCGGTGGGCATAACCGACCCACAGCATGACCGCGGCGATCACCACCGCCGCCACCGACAGCCCGATCACCTGGTTCAGGCCGGCGCCGCGGGCAGGCGCTTCGGCAACGTAGGTCAGTTCCGTCGAGTTCATCGTCAAAACCTCCGAACACCACAGGGCCCGAGCTGTGATCCAGCTCGCAGGAAGCGGAATGCCCAAATCGGCGGCCGGTCAATCACCGATTTCGTCGTCGTCGCGCTGCCCGGCCTCCTCGTCATCGCCGGAGCGCCGGTCCTTGAGTGCGACGTAGAGGATCACGCCGACGACGATGATCGCCGGCAAGAACGCGGGGATCGCCAGCAAGATCATGTGGTGGGCCACATACGCGGCGTGCGGATCGGTCATTGTCGTGAGATACCCCGGCGGGCGGCATGTTCTGCGGCCGTTACCCTACTTTGAACACTTTTATTCACAGCTGCCCCCACCGTGGGCAGGGGGGCCGCGTGCGCGGCCACCGACGATGCAGGGGAGTACGGGTGACTCAAGCGGCAACTCGACCGGCCACCGGCGCCAACGACGCAGACATCCTGGCGGTTGCCCGTGAACAGGTACTCGAGCGCGGCGAGGGGCTGAGCCGGGAGCAGGTGCTGCAGGTGCTGCAGCTGCCCGACGACCGGCTCGACGACCTGCTGGCGCTGGCCCACGAGGTGCGGATGCGCTGGTGCGGGCCCGAGGTCGAGGTCGAGGGCATCATCAGCCTGAAGACCGGCGGCTGCCCGGAGGACTGCCATTTCTGCTCCCAATCGGGGTTGTTCGCCTCGCCGGTGCGCAGCGCCCGCCTCGACATTCCCAGCCTGGTCGAGGCCGCCAAGCAAACCGCCAAGTCGGGTGCCACCGAGTTCTGCATCGTGGCCGCGGTCCGCGGTCCCGACGAGCGGTTGATGACCCAGGTCGCGGCCGGCATCGAGGCGATCCGCAACGAGGTCGAGATCAACATAGCCTGCTCGCTGGGGATGCTGACCGCCGAGCAGGTCGAGCAGCTGTCGGCGATGGGTGTGCACCGCTACAACCACAACCTGGAGACCGCCCGCTCGTTCTTCACCAACGTGGTGACCACCCACACCTGGGAGGAGCGCTGGCAGACCTTGTCGATGGTGCGCGACGCCGGCATGGAGGTGTGCTGCGGCGGCATCCTGGGCATGGGCGAGACGCTCGAACAGCGCGCGGAGTTCGCCGCCGAACTGGCCGAGCTGGGGCCCGACGAGGTGCCGTTGAACTTCCTCAACCCACGTCCCGGCACGCCGTTCGGCGACCTGGAGGTGCTGCCGGTGCCCGAGGCGCTGAAGTCCGTCGCCGCCTTCCGCCTGGCCCTGCCGCGCGCGATGCTGCGGTTCGCCGGGGGCCGCGAGATCACCCTGGGCGACCTGGGCGCCAAGCAGGGCATCCTGGGCGGCATCAACGCCGTGATCGTCGGGAACTACCTGACCACTCTCGGCCGCCCGGCCGAGGCCGACCTGGAACTGCTCGACGACCTGCAGATGCCCATCAAGGCCCTGAACGCCACCCTGTAGGAAACTTGGAGACTGTGGTTCGGGAACTGGGCGCTCCGGTCAGCGCCGGCGTGTACAACGTCTACACCGGGGAACTGGGGGGCACGGCGGTGCCGACCGCGGCGCAGTTGGGCCTCGAGCCGCCCCGGTTCTGCGCGGAATGCGGCCGCCGGATGATCGTGCAGGTCCGCCCCGACGGCTGGCGGGCGCAGTGCTCGCGGCACGGTCAGGTCGACTCCATCGACTTGGAGGCCCAGCGGTGACCTTGGGGCCCATGGAGGGTCGGGACGCCCCGCCGGCCGCAACCGCCCCGCGCAAGCCGCCGGTGCGCGCCATCGTCATCGCCGGGCTGGGGTCCGCGGCGGCCGGGGTGCTGGCCGGCGGGCTGTGGGCGTGGATCGCGCCGCCGATCCACGCCGTGGTGGCGCTGACGCGGGCGGGCGAACGGGTCCACGACTACCTCGGCACCGAGTCCGAGCACTTCTTCGACGCGCCGTGCCTGATGCTGGGCCTGCTGACCGTGCTGGCGGTGGTGGCGCCCGTGCTGGGGTGGCAGTGGCGTGAGCGCCGGGGGCCGGGGA